>JAHZLQ010000046.1 GCA_022599775.1 Gammaproteobacteria bacterium | reverse complement strand
CGGTTTCCTGGGACGAAAGAGCGATGGCGAGCCCGGTGTGAAGACCCTCTGGCTCGGCTTACAGCGCGTCGCCGACTTCGGCATCGGCTTGCGATATGCCCGTGAAGTCGGCGCGCTTTGAGTTGTGTGTAATCGGATGGGGCTACGGGGCACCCCAGATCCGGTAGCGGATAACTTTCGAAGCCGCTGGCGCCGATGCGTATCACATGGCTTCTTTAGCCGGCCGGAAGCGCGTTGGCAGTCGGCGAATCGAGCTGCGCCTGAATGGAACATCGCATTCTCCCAGTTATATATCTTTCCTTGATTTCGGCAGTACACTCCAAGCAAGGCAGAGAATCCCACCTGAACGGTGCTCGGGGGTGTGAAATGCACAGTGTCCGGTTTGCGGCAGCTGGTTTTCGTGGCTATCAACTCGCTTGGTTATCCGCCTTATGTTGCTCGTTCGGCCTCTTCGGGTGCATGTCTGAGCCGACAGTCCCGACCAATGATCGGGCTTGGGTATTGCGGGGTGCAGGCTTGCTGGACGAAGTGCCTCCGTTGAAGCTTCCGGATGCCGCTACGCTGCTTGCGATTGACTATGAAATGCGAGAGTTTGCCCATCGGGTCGCCGACGGTAAATTCACAATCGAGGGCAAAGTCAACGCGCTGGCCGATGCCCTCACGGAACCGACAGGCTTGGGATTGCAGTACGACGCCGCAGCCACATTGAGTGCCCGCGACGCCTTCAAGGCTAGACGCGTCAACTGCCTCAGTTACACAATGCTCTACGTCGCCCTGGCGCGTGAAGTCGGGATCGACGCGAACTTCAATGACGTGCAGGTTCCCTTGATCTGGGGACTTCAGGATGAGAGTTTCATACTCTATCGACATGTCAACGCACGGGTGACTCTCGGCGCCAACTACTTCACCGTAGTCGACTTGGCTCCCGGCGAATTCGATCCTCGATTTTCGCAGCGTCTGATGAGTGACCAGCTGGTCCGTGCGCAGTTCTTCAACAATCGCGCAGTGGAATTGCGCGGGGCCGGGCGGGCCATGGAATCGCTGCAGTACCAACTCCGGGCAATTGATCTGGCTCCACATCGGACGGAGTTCTGGGAAAACCTGAGCCAAATTTACAGATCGCAAGGTGAACTGCGCGCAGCCAAGGCGGCGGTCGATGTGGCGCTGAGCATGAGTCAATACAGCGAAACAGTCTTCAGCAATGCTGCGGGAATCTATGCGGCTCTGGGGGAAACTGACTTAGCGACGAAATTTGATCGACACGCGGAAGGGCTCCGCCGCAAGAATCCTTACTATCACTATCGGCTGGCGCTCAATGCACTTGAACGCGGCGACGATCGCACTGCGTACGCGGCCGTGCAAAGGGCACTTTCCTTAAACACGAACGAGGACCGCTTCTATTTTTTGAAGGGCATGATTCTTCAGCGCCGAGGCGATACAGCCTTGGCAAAGCAATACATGCAAACGGCGCTGGAGTTGAACCGCAACGCCGAACGTGGAACCGTTTACCGAGACAAGATTAAAAGTCTCAGTCATGGATAGCGCTTCCGGGGCAGCTCACTGCTATCGCATGGGAGCCGGCCCCTAGCGGCCGCCTTGGCTGACCTGACTCGAACCGCTGGGACGTAATGGTGGGCCCACGAGGATTCGAACCTCGAACCAAGGGATTATGAGTCCCCTGCTCTAACCGTTGAGCTATAGGCCCGTTCTGCGTTGGCGCTGGGTCGGGCGGGCAATGAAGGATGCGGATGATACCGTTTTTGCGCGCCGGTCTGGCGCGGCTTCTGGACGATCAGACACATTTCCGGAACCTCAGGGCGCAGGCGGCTTGCCTTGCGCCGTCTACGATGCTTGCGATGGACACGACAACCAATCCAGGCAACGACAAACCCACGCTGCTGGCACGCGTTCGAGCGGCGCTCGACCGGACCCGCATTGCGGACGGTCTCGCACCGCTCGCGTTCCGGCTCTACCTGACGCCGGTGATGTGGATGGCGGGCAGCTCGAAGCTGGCGCATTTCGATTCCACGGTGGAGTGGTTCGGAAATTCCGATTGGGGGCTTGGGCTGCCGTTCCCGTGGCTGATGGCTGCGCTGGCGACAGCGACCGAGCTGGGTGGCGCAGTATTGTTGCTGCTGGGCCTGGGCGTGCGCTGGATCAGCGTGCCCTTGATGGCGACGATGGTCGTTGCGGCGACTACCGTACATTGGGGCAACGGGTGGTTGGCGATCGCGGAACCGGGCGGCGTGTTCGCGACGGAGCGGACGATGGAAGCGGCCGAACGCTTGTCACGTGCCAGAGCGATCCTGATGGAGCATGGCAACTACGAATGGCTGACCGAGCATGGCTCGCTAGTCATTCTCAACAACGGTGTCGAATTCGCTGTAACGTACTTTATCATGTTGTTATCGTTGTTTTTTTCGGGCGGCGGTCGATTTTTCAGCCTCGATTTCTGGCTGTGGAAGCATCTGAATCGGCAGGTTCGCACGTAACTGTGTTGACCCCAGTCCGGGGATCGACGTGAAAATTGACGGAAAACTGGAGATTCAAATGAAGAAGACGCAGATCAAGAAGCCGCTCGCGATCGCCCTCGGCACCGCAGCCCTGAGTCTGGCCGGCATGAGCGCCGCTCAGGCTTCCCCGTTCGCCGCCAGCGATCTGGCCGCTGGCTACATGGTCGCGCAGGCCGACAAGGGCGGCGAAGCCAAGTGTGGTGAGGCCAAGTGCGGTGAAGACAAGGCCGAGCACAAAGATGGCGAAGCCAAGTGCGGTGAGGCCAAGTGTGGTGAAGACAAGGCCGAGCACAAAGATGGCGAAGCCAAGTGTGGCGAGGCCAAGTGCGGCAGCAAGTAAGTCCGGTGGTTTCCGGCGCCCGGGTTTCGGGCGCCGGACTCGGTCTGCGGCGGGCCCTGATGGACCCGCTTGCGGACTGTGTCGCGGCCGATCGTCCGGCCTTTCTGGAGGTGGCTCCGGAAAACTGGATGGGACTCGGTGGGCGGCTTGGTCGTCGATTTCGTGAGTTCACGGAGCGATACGACTTCGTGACCCATGGTCTGTCGCTGTCGATCGGTGGCCCCGCCCCCCTGGACCTGGCGTTCATCGATCAGGTCAAGAATTTTCTCGACATGCATGGCATCGCTGACTACAGCGAGCATCTCAGTTACTGCACCGACGACGGTCACCTCTATGACCTGATGCCGATTCCGTTCACGGAGGAGGCGGTGCATCACGTGGCCGGCCGCGTGAAAATCGTTCAGGACGTACTGCAGCGCCGGATTGCGTTGGAGAACGTCAGCTATTACGCCGCACCCGGTGCGCGCATGAGCGAACTGGCATTCGTCAACGCGGTGCTCGCCGAGGCCGACTGCGATCTGCTGCTGGACGTCAACAACATCGCCGTCAATTCGATCAATCACCGCTACGATGCCCGCGCATTCCTCCATGGACTGCCGCTGGCGCGCGTTCGGTACATCCATGTGGCCGGGCACTACGTGGAGGCGGAAGACCTGCGCGTGGACACACACGGCAGTGCGGTCAGCGACCCGGTCTGGGAACTGCTGGACGAAGCCTACGCGCTGCTCGGACCGGTACCGACGCTGCTGGAGCGGGACTTCAACATTCCGCCGATGGAAGAGCTGCAGCGCGAACTCGGCGTGATCCGCACCTTGCAGGCGCGCCAGCA
This sequence comes from Gammaproteobacteria bacterium, assembly GCA_022599775.1. Taxonomy (GTDB): domain Bacteria; phylum Pseudomonadota; class Gammaproteobacteria; order Nevskiales; family Nevskiaceae; genus Banduia. The sequence goes on along the minus strand of JAHZLQ010000046.1, from coordinate 69,384 downwards.
AGCCCCCCGGAAGTCGGCGAATGGCTGAAGCTGCCGGTCTGCGCGAACTGCAGATGCAGTTTGCCGCGCATCTACGGGATCCGGCCGCCAATCCGGCGCCCGCAGGCATCGAGGATCGGCGCCTGCAGATCTACCGCGATCTGTTCTACAACAACGTGCAGGACTTTCTCGCCAACGCCTTTCCGGTATTGCGCCGGATACTCGGCGACGATGCCTGGCACGCTCGCGTTCGCCACTTCTACGCGAACCACCGCGCTGTGTCCGCACAGTTGTACGCACTGGCCGAGGAGTTCGCGGACCACCTGGCTGCGGAGGCCGGCGCGCGCGTGGACGATCCGCCGTTTCTGGCAGAACTGGCGCACTACGAATGGGTGGAAATGGCGCTGCTGGTCGACGAGGACGAAATCGACGCGGTCGAGGTCGACCCCGATGGCGATCTCATGCTGGGACTGCCGGCACTGTCGCCACTGGTGTGGACACTGGCCTACCAATGGCCGGTGCATAAAATCTCGCCGGATTTCCAGCCGCAGCAAGCGCCTGCGCAACTCACCTACCTGCTTGTCTATCGCGACCGTGCCGACAAGGTTCGCTTCATGGAAGCCAATGCGGTCACGGCGCGCCTGATGGAGCTGATCGAGAGCGAACCGGATACCGGCAATGCCCTGATGCATCGCATCGCCGTGGAAATGCAGCACCCGCATCCCCGCAGTGTGGTCGACGGCGGCGCCGCATTGCTGGCCGATCTGCGCGCGCGTGACATCGTGCTGGGCACCCGTCGAATCGCCTGAAGGCGCGCCGGCGCGATCCGCCGAAGGCATCCGTTCGTGCCGCGTATCGAATGGCGCATACCGCGGGCTTGAATCCCGGCGCCGGAATCGCGAGCATGGCTGGCGGCAATCGCGGCGGCCGCAATAATGGATTGAACTTCCGGATGCAGGTACCTTCAAAAAGGGCTCACCCGCCTGGAACCGTTCACGCTTGAACCATTGCACCTCCGGACTTGATGCACAGTTCGGCCGCGTCCATGCGTGCAAGCTTCTTGCATGCGTCGGGAAAGCAATGCGACTTGGTTTTCGGGTTGTTGTGACGAGGAAACACGTGAAAGGCTGGAGCCTGCGTCAAGCCTGTGTGCTTTTGACGCTGATCACTGCAGGATGCGCGTCGGCACCGAGTACGCCGATGCCCGGTTCGGCTGCCTGGGAATCCCGCTACGACCTGATCTATCAGGACCTTTCCGACGAGCGCCTGTTCAGCGCACAGGCCCAGGCCGATGCCCGCCTAGTGGGCCCGGTCTCGTTCAGTGTTGCCAGCGCGCTGCCACTGGTGCAGCGGCAGGCAGATACCTGGCTCGCCAGCAACCTCAACGTAGGATCCGGCAGCGGACCGCTCAGCTATTCCGCCAGCTACTCGTTGACGCCCGGCGATATCGTGTTTGCCGATGACATCGAATACGCCAGTCTCAACAAACCTCAGCGCTTCGGCGGGCAGCACATCGGACAGAGCGTTCGCCTGCAACTGCCCGCGCTGGCCGGAGCGCCACTGGCGATCGCGGTGACGCACGAATCGGACGACTTCTGGACGGTCAATGGAGACACCCAGCAACAACGACAGATTGCGGACCTGAGCTGGAAACCCCGTCTGGCGATGGTCAACCTGCAATGGGCGGGTGCCTCATCAGGTCTGGATTCGAGTCTCGCGCTGGATTGCGAATTGCGCGGATCGGTCGGCGTACCGACCCGCAGCCGCCCCAATCGCAGCCGCGCGGTGCGTGTCTCCGGGCGGAACTGCCAAGTAGTGTCCAACGATGTGCGCTACGACGACCTTGCCGCTCAGACCTATGGCGTGGCGTACACGTGGGCGCGCCCGCAACGCGAAAGCTCGGTGCGTCTGTCGGCGATCGATCCGATGTGGCGCACCAATTCGATGCAGCCCGACATCAACCCGAGCTATGAGCTCGGCGTTTCGCAGAGCCGCACGCGCGGCGCCTGGACGGCCAAGGCGCTGGTCGCAGTGCGCCGTGCCACCACCTGGTCCACGCCGAACCTGATGGACGAGGACGGGGCCATCCTGCCGATGGAAGGCAGCGACACCTATTTCGCCTCCAACGCCACGATTACGCGGCGCCTGCCGGCGGTCTCGGTATCCGCCACCTGGGCGCGCGGCGCCGACCCGCTGTGGTTCGTTCCGGAAATCGGCCAGGAAGCCGACCGATTCGGGTTGGCCGTGGACTTCACGCGTTGGGCGCAGACGCTGGCCCCCGGCGTGAACCCCACACTGGCGATGAGCTGGAACTGGACGCAGGCCAGGACCCGCGCCAATCAGCGCACGTCCGACAATGCCTTGAAGCTGAATCTGTCGGTGCTCTGGTAGCCCGGCGCGCCGGCGCCCGCGCCTGTAGAATCGCCCGTTTAGGGCCGCCCATCCGCAGGTGGCCTGAGGCGAGTTCCCCCGGGACGCGCCACCGTGCGAATCACGAGAATGTCCCGATCCATCCCTAGCACCGACGACCGGCTGGCCGACTTTCTACAGCCGCATATCGAACCCGCCGATGTGGCCGCCCTGCGGCCCTTGCAACGCGCCCGGCCGGCGCTGAACGCCCTGACCACGCTGTTCCATGGCGGTGAGGCGGCGGTGATGGCGCGGCTGCTGGTGCTGCGTGAGATCGCGGCGCGTGGCGATGCGCCGTTCTGGACGCCGGCCGAGCTGCGCGAACGCCTGGCCTATCTCGACACCGGCAAGCTCGAAACCATCCTGCTGCGCCTGCGCGAAAACGAACTGCTGCTGTGGGACAGCGAAACCCTGCGCTATCAGATCAGTCCGGCCGGGCGCATGGCGATCGCCGCCGTCAACACCCTGCTGAAGTTCGACGACGAGGGCTCCGAGGTCGGTTACCTCGCCTCGCAGCTGGCCGCCAGCGGCGCGCTGGGCCGCGTCGCCGCCGATGAACTTCAGCACCTGTTGTCGCGCCTCACCGAACTCAAGGACGATTTCGAACGCGCTGTGCTGTCCGGCTCCGAATCGCGTATCCGCAATGCCGAGAAACGGCTGGCGCAAGTCTGGGACTGGGTCGACAAGGGCACCGAGGTGTTGCAGTCGATCACCGAAAACGACGAACTCGACGCCGCCTCGCACCGCGTCGCGCAGCGCATCGGCCAGGTGCAGAGCGAACTGCTGCGCATGGGCGGCGCCTTTCAGCGCGCACTCAATCAGCTCGAAAGCCAGAAGGTGCACTTGGGCACCACCGGCCTGTCATCCTCGGACGTGACGCGCTGGCTGCGCACCCGCTCGATCGACCAGCTGATCGGCCTGATCCACGCACCGGAGACCGTGTCCGCGGTGCCGACGCTGCCGCTGGTGCTTGGCGACATCGCGCTGGACATCGCCGAATACGAACTCGTCGACAAGGCGATCCCGGAGCGCATTGATACGCCGCTGCCGCCGGTGGAGGCGAACACCACCGCGACACTCGATGTGGAGGCGGTCGACTTCACCGCCGCCGAGGATTTTCTCGCCGCGATGCGGGTGGCACCGGACGGCCTGCCGCTACAGGACGCCGTGGCCGCGCGCGACTATCTGGAATCGAGCTATCGGCTATCGCTGCTTTCGGTGCTGGGCGATACCGACATCGAAACCCTGGACGGCCCCTTGGCGGCGCTGGCGCGCCTGCCGCGTCGCCCGCAGTGGACCGGCAACATCGTTCAGGTCGCGCGCGGCGGCATCGCCGAAATGAGCGCCGGCCAACTGACGGAAACCGAACATGGACGCTGAAATCCGAACGCTGGCGGCGCGCCTCGCGGCCGCCCAGGTATTGCGCCGCGACGACCCGATGGTACGCCGCGTGCTGACCGACGAACTGTTCTACCAGCAGCTCGGCGAACGGCTGGCGGCCGTCGGTCTGGAGTTCGTCGATCATCCGTACGCGGAGCACGTTTCGGTGCGTCTGGCGCGCGAGCAGGAGCAGGCCGTGTTCGGCGGCGAGGAAACCTGGCTGTCGAACAATCTCGGCCTCGCCCGCGACCAGATCGCCCTGCTGGTGGTGCTGTGGGCGCTGCTGATCCTGCCCAAGCGACAACGCCAGATCGAACGCAAGTCCTCGCGCGATTCGATCTCGCAAAGCGAGATGTTCGCCACCGACAAACCCATTCCCACCGGCGCCGAACTCGGCATCGGTGTCAACGAGAACACGCTGCTCGCCGATTTCGGCGACCGCCTCGGCGGCAAGACACGCATCAGCATCGGTCTGGGTGTGCTGTCGCGACATCGACTGATCGACCGCCGCGGCGGCCAGATCGTCGAAGGGCCGCTGCTCGATCTGGCACTCGACTACGAGCGCATGGCCGACCGCGTGCTCGACGGCACGCTCACCGATCTGTTCGGCACGCAGTTGGCCGATGTCCTGCCCGCTGACGGCTCGCCAGCGAGCGACGCCCCATATCTCACGGACTAAATGTTCAGCTTCCATAATCTAGAAGTCGTTCACTGGGACTACTGGCGCCGCTTCGGCATTCCGCTGGATGCCGGCATCGTCACGGTGGTCGGCCCCAACGGTTCCGGCAAGACCACCTTGCTCGACGCGTTGCGCACGCTGCTGGTGATCGGCTGCTCGTCCGGCCGCGACTACAAGCGTTACGTGCGGCGTTCGGACGCACCCTATGCCTGGCTGCGGGCAGAGGTCAGCAATCCGAGACGACCCAATGGGCAGCTCGCGTTCTGGCCGATCACCGACGAGCGCGTGACCCTGTTCTGCAATATCCGCAAGAAGGGTGGCGACTGGGAGCGCCGCTACGGCATCGCGCCGGGTTCGGTCTCCGTCGAGGACGCCGAAACCAGCGAGCGCATCGTCTGGAAAGCCGTGCGCCAGTACGAATCGGAACTGGAGCACGCCGGGCTCACACGCGCGATCAAGCGCGTGCTGGCGCTGGACCAGGGCCATACCGACAAGCTCTGCGAATACAGCGGACGCCAGCTGCTCGAACTGGTGTTCAACGTGTTCGGCGACCAGGAAGTGCTCGACAACTACCAGGCCGCGAAGCAGGACCAACTCGCGGTGGAGCGCGAGCTGGAAGTCCTCAAGACGCGCCTCGCGCAGCTGGGCACGCAGTTGCGCGAGGCCGAGGCCGAGGTCAATTCGTTCAACGAATGGATGCGGCTGACGCGTGAACTGGCCGATCTGCAGGCCGAATGGCTGCCGCGTGTCGCCGTCGCCGAACTGCTCGGCGGCGTGCGCGCCGGTCGCAGCCAGTTGCAGGGCGCGCGCCGCGAGCGGACACGCCTCGGTTTTGACTACAAGGAAGCGCAGCGCCGCCACGCCGAACTCGACGCGGCTGCGGATCAGGCCGAACGCGACACCGACGCTGCAATCGGCGACGAGTCCACCGCGCAGGAGGCATTCATTGCCGCGCGCAGCGACGCCGGTGCCATCGAAAAGACCCTGGAATCGCGTGAGCGTCTGCTCGGCATGGCGCGCGAACAGGCCGCCGGCATCGATGTCGGGAAAGCCAGCACGCAGTTCGACGCCGCCCAGCAGGAACGCTTTTCGCTGACGCGCCGACAAGCCGAACTGGCGCAAAGCATCAGCGAACTCAAGGCGCGCATCGCCGCCCTGGAAAGCGGCCGCAGCCTGGCGCCGCGTGAGGTCGAGCAATTTCGTTCGGCACTCACCGACGCCGGAATCGCACATTGCGGCCTGGCCGAGATCGTCGAAATCAGCGATCCCGCCTGGCAGGGCGCGGTCGAAGCGGTGCTGCGCGGCCTGCGCCACGTCGTATTGCTGGATGATCCCGACGACCGGGCGCGCGCCTGGCGGCTCGGGGAGCAGTTGCGGTTCCGCCACTACGTGGTGCCGGACCGCGAACTCGCGCCGCCGGCCACGGCCGGTTCGCTCGGCGCCTGCGTACGCTTCACCGCCAAACCGCCGGTGTGGTTGCCGCGCATGCTCAACGACATCCAATGCGTGCGCGACGCTGCCGAGGGTGCGGACCTGCCGGCGCGACAAAGCTGGATCACGCCGCAGGGCTATCACCGCGAACGGCGCGGTGCACGCGACGTGTCCGTGGACGACTTCTATTTCGGACGCGCCGCTGCCGTGCCGATGAAGCAGCGCGTGGTGCAACTGCAGGCCGAGCACGACGCCGTGCAGCCCGCACTGGAGCAGACCCTGAAACGCATCGGCGACTTGCAGATGCTGATCGCCGGTGTGGACGCCGCGCGCGAGCTGGCGGCGCGACAGGCCGAATTTTCCGATGCCGAAATGCGCGGGCCGCAGTGCGCGGCGCGCGCCCAGGCCGCCGCCGAAGCCCTGGCCGATGCGCAGTCGCGTCGGCGCGAAGCCGGCCTGCGTGCCCAGGCGGTGCGCGAAGAGCGTGGCGAGCTGACCGCGCGTCTGAAACAGATGGCAGCGGCCATCGAACGGCTCTCCATCAGCGTCGGCAATTCCCGCGAGGAACAGGTGCGGCGGATTGTCGAACTGCGCAAGCAACGCCTGCGGTTGCCGGCCGAAAAACGGACACCGGATGCCCTGGATGAAGCGCGCAAGAAGTTCGAGAGCGTGCACGAAGTCGAGCGCGAGATCGGGCGCGAACGCACCAGACTGGAGGAAGGCAAGTTCGTGCGCGATGACAGCTGCATCGCCAAGCACGAGAAGCTGGCGCGCGATCATGCGCAGCTGGCCGGCACCATCGACAACCAGTACGTCCACCTCGAACGTGCCAAGACCGCCACCGAACGTGCGCGCGGCAGCTACATCAACGTACTCAAGGGCACGATCCGGCGCTACGCGCAGAACCTGCGCACGCTCGGCGAACTCGCCGGCATCGCCGTGGAAGTCGAACATCCGCAGCTCGCCAATGACGATGTGCAGCTCGCCCAGGCGGCGCTGGCGGTGCGCTTCAATTTCGACCAGAAGGGCATGATCGGCCTCAACGACGGCGAGGCCTCGGGCGGCCAGCAGGTCATGAAGTCCATGATCCTGCTGGTCAGCCTGCTGATGGATGAGGACGCCGGCGGCGGCTTCGTGTTCATCGACGAACCCTTCGCGCATCTCGACATCTTCAACATCGACAAGGTCGGCGGCTTCCTCGAAGCCACTCGTGCGCAATACATCCTGACCACGCCCAACACGCACAACGTCAACGTCTACAAGCCCTCGGACCTGACGCTGGTGACGCAGAAGCGCCGCCCCGGCGAGCAGTGGGCGCCGCCGGTGGCGTTTCTGCGGCGCGATCGCAGCGGCGACGCTGCGGCGTGACCGGCTTCAGGCGTCCGTCGCGCCTCTCGAGCGGCGCGTCCTGGACTTGGACTTGGACTTGTTGTGGGCAGCATGTAGCGCCCGCGCCGCCCAGAGGCCGAGCCGCTCGTCATCCTCGAAAATCTCGTCCGGCACCGTGTAGTAGCCGGTGACCGTAACGGCCTTGGTGCGGGTGGAATAGCCGAACGGCTGGGCACCGTATCGCTCGTAGTCCGACCGCGAGTCGTCATCGACGCGCAGGTATAGGCTGCCCTTCATCACCATGCCGAACTGCACGCCCTCGCAGTACAGACCGTGGCCACCAAAGAATCGGCGCACCTCGACACACCCGGCCGGGCGAAGTCGTTGCGCACACTCCAGCGCGCGTTCGTAAGTAACGGTTTTGCTCATGCCGGCCCGGCCTCCTGCCGCGTACGCAGGATCGAGAATATCGCGCAGATGCTGCTTGCTTGGCTATGAGTGCCATCTTCGAAAGCAGTTTGTCTTGTTGTGCGAGGCTTTGAGCGCAAAATTCGGCATGACACTGGAACCATTCCCAAATGATATTGACTAACGAATCTGAGATCTGAATCCGGGGAAGCTTGGCTTCAGGTCGCTCAGGCAGCGATTGCCGAATGCCAATCTGTTCAAAGCCGTGGAACCGTGATGAAAAAGAACCAGTTTTCCCCGAAGCAGATTCAGAACATCCTGCAGGAAATGGACGCGCAGGAAGCTCCCTCCGTTGTGGCGCTGTGCCAGAAGTATTCGATATCACGGCAGACCTACTACTACTGGCGGGCCAAGTACGGCACCGACGCGACGCAGACCGACCGCATTCGCCAGCTCGAACTCGAAACACGCGAGCTGCGCAATATGCTGATCAAGCAGCGCTTCCAGATCGAGATGCTGAGCAGTAGCGGTTTTGCCGCCCAGGCCACTCGCTGATCTGAAAACCTTGCGTCCGACTCCACGCCCCCTCGGGCGCGGACATAAGGTTCTGCTGAGACTTTTCGGTTAAGTTCGCGCCATGCGCGGCGCGAGCTTGATCCAATACTGGCGTGACGCCGGCACCCACCGTCAGGTGTGGCGGCTGGCCTTGCCGATGATCGCGTCCAATCTGGCCGTACCGCTGGTCAGTCTGGTCGACAGCATCGTCGCCGGACACCTGCCGCATTCCGAGCAACTCGGTGCGGTGGCCATCGGTTCCAGTCTCTACACGCTTCTGGTCTGGGCCTGCGGTTTTCTGCGCATGGGTGCCACCGGTTTCACCGCTCAGGCGCTGGGCCGCAACGACGGCGATGCCATCCGCGGCGTGCTGCTGCGGTCGCTGCTTCTGGCACTGGTGCTTTCGGTGGTCCTAGGTGCGGGAATCAGCTTGCTGCGCGGCCCCTTGCTGGCCCTGATGCAGCCTTCGGCCGAACTGGCGGCCCTGGCCTCGACCTATCTGGAAATCCGGCTGTTCGGTCTGCCAGCCGCGCTGCTCAGCTACGCCCTGGTCGGCTGGTTTCTGGGCCTGCACCGCGCCGGCATCGCGCTGTGCCTGCTGTTGACGACCAACCTCGGCAACATCGTCCTCAATCTGTGGTTCGTGCTGGGTCTCGGCTGGGGCGTCGCCGGGCTGGCCTGGGCCTCGGTGATCGGTGAATGGAGCGGCGCCGTGCTGGGGGCGGTGCTGGCGCTGACGACGCTGCGGCGCTGGCCCGGGCGGCTGTCCGCCACGGCCTTGCGCCGCTGGGCGCTGTGGCGCCCCTTGCTGTCGGTCAATCGAGACATTTTTATCCGTACGCTGGCATTGGAATCCGTGTTTTTCGTGCTGACCGTGTTCGGCACGCGCCTGGGCGATACCGTGGTCGCGGCCAACAGTCTGCTGCTCAATGGCTTGCTGTTGACTGCGAACGGCCTGGATGGGCTGGCGCAGGCCGTGGAGGCATTGAGCGGGCGGGCCATCGGTGCGCGCGACAAACCGGCCCTGTATCGCGCACTGACCGTGGCCGGCGGCTGGTCGGTGCTCGGCGCTCTGGTCTACGCCCTGGGCTTCGCCATCGCCGGCGACCGCTTCGTCGACCTGCAAACCAATCAGCTCGAAGTCCGCACGGTCGCGCATCGCTATTTGCCGTATCTCGCGCTGCTGCCGTTGGTTGCCGTGTGGAGTTATCTGCTGGACGGACTGTTCATCGGCGCCACTCGTGCCGCCGAGATGCGCAACGCGATGCTGCTGGCCAGTGGCGCCTTCATGGGGCTGGCCTGGATACTGCAGCCGCTCGGCAACCACGGACTGTGGTCGGCGTTTCTGCTGTTCATGGCGGTTCGTGGCGCGGTGCTGGCCGCGGCGGCTGTGCGTCTGGATCGTGCTGACGGTTGGTTCGGCCGCTGATGTTGCAAACCGACTCGGTTGCCGTCATTCAAGGGTATCGCCGACAGACGGCTCGTGGATATTCTTGGGGCAAAGCGATTCGCGTTGAATTCCAAGGATGGTCTTTCATGAACAACCCTGTGCCCGTTGCTCGCGGGAGCGGTTGGAGCTTGTGCCTTGCGTTGGGCTTGCTGTTGGGCGCGTGCAGCTCATCGAACAGTGATGATGCGGCAGCTTCGCCACCGGCGGCCGAAGCGCCGGCCGGATCCGCGGAAACGCCGGATTCCGATCCCGATGTGGCGAGCGTCGAACCGACCTGCACCGGAACTGTCGATCGCAACGCAGCGATCCTGTCGAATGGCTTCGCTTTCGGCCCGGCCAATCACCGACGCAATGACTCGGCCATCGATGCCTCCAACGTCGCGCAACTGCGCCTGCGCTTCGCGCACGCGGCGCAGGGCTACACCTGGAAACGCGGTGCGCCGGCGGTGACCACGCAGGCGATCTTCTTTTCGTCCGGGCGCGACCTGATCGCAATGAATCGCAAATCCGGCTGTGTCTACTGGGCGCATCGCATTCCACAACGCTATCGCGCGGCCCTGGTCGGCGGCAACGCGGTGCGCTCGGCGGCGATCTATCTGCTCAATGAACCCGGACAGCCCGCGCTGGTGCTGGCCGGCGACTTTTACGGCAACTTCTATGCAGTGGATGCCGTGAGCGGCGAGCTGCGCTGGTCACGCTTTCTCGGCACCGAAAAATCGCATCATTGGATCACCGGCGGCGCGCAGTTCCATGATGGCAAGCTGTTCGTACCGGTGGCGAGCAAAGAAGTGGTGTCCGTGGCACTGGACCTGACGCTGTGCTGCACCAGCCACGGCATGCTGCAGGCGCTGGACCCTTACACCGGCGAAAGCCTGTGGACCTATCACACGGCACCCGAGGCGAGCTACCAAGCCTCGACCGGCAAGCTCGGGCCGAACGGCATGAGCATCTGGGGCACGCCGGCGATCGATGCCGCGCGCAATCTGGTCTACGTGGGCACCGGCCAGAACCTGACGCCGCCGATCACCCCCAATGCCGATGCGATCGTGGCGTTGGACATGGACAGCGGTGAAACCCGCTGGGTGTTCCAGTCCAGTTCCGATGACGCCTGGAACGCCGCCTGCGAGCTGCCACCCTTGCTCAACAGCGCCTGCGTGAAACCGGCCGGTGGCGACTTCGACATCGGTGCACCGCCGATCCTGGTGCACCAGTCGAATGGCTCGGACGCGGTCCTGGCCGGCGCCAAGAATGGGGTGGTGTATTCCCTGGACGCCGACAACGGCGCGCTCAACTGGTCACGCAAACTCGGGCAGGGCGGAACTCTGGGCGGCATCCACTGGGGCATGGCGGCCGATGACGAGCGGGTCTATGTCGGCGTGTCCGATGTGCACGTCGACAAGACCTCGGGGCTGGCCGTGGCGATACTGACGAGCGCCGATGTGCTTCCTGTGGAGGGCGCGACCCCGGGTCTGTACGCGCTGGACCTGCTGACCGGGGCCGTGGAGTGGCAGATCCGCCCGCAGCATCGCTATCAGGACACCGACTACGACTCGATCTACTCGGCGGCGCTGTCCCTGAGCAAGGATGTGCTGTTTGCGGGCGCCCTGGACGGCGAACTGCGCGCCTTCGATACCGCCAACGGCAAGGAGCTGTGGCGATACGACACGGCGCAGGAGTTCGTGGATGTAAACGGTGTCGCAAGCCACGGCGGCACCATCGATTCGGTGGGCGCGGTGCCGGCCGGCGACATGCTGCTGGTCAACTCCGGCTACGACACCTTCGGCGGCAGCAACGAATACCAGTCCGGCCCCGGCAACGGCCTGCTGGTGTTCGAATTGCCGGACTAGGCGCTTAGGGCTCAGTACCGCGCCAGCAGGCGGTCGATGTCGCTGCGGATCGCCGCCAGGGTTTCGCGCATCGGCACCGGCTTGCGCGGCGCGCCGTTGGCCAGCACCGCGAAGGCAATCCAGCCGCCGTTGCTCTTGCGCAGATAGCCGGCCGTGCCAAACACCGAATGCGGTTCGCTGAGCGTGCCGGTCTTGAGCGCCACACGCTCCTTCCAGGCGGTGTCACCGCGCTTGAGATAGCCATGCGGCGCCTGACCAGGCACCACCAGGCCGGCGTAGTACACCGGAAAGGTTTCGGTGCGCCGGTACTCGTACTCGAGCACCGCAACCAAATCCTGCGCGGACAGCCGGTTCTCCGGCGTCAGACCGCTGCCGCTGAGCAGCGTCGGCGGTCCCGCATCCGGATGGTTCGCGGCCAGCAGGGCGCGCTGCACCAGCTCGGAAAGCTTGCGCGAAGCCCCGGCCAGACTCGTCACCGGTTCGGGCACTTGCTCGGCGGCGATATTCAGGGTCAACACGTCGGTGATGTAGTTGTTCGAGTAGCGCAACAGGCGCTGAATCTGCTCACGCAGGGGCATGCCCTGCATTTCGGCGATCACGGCCGCGTCGCCCGGCATCGGCTTCGCCTCCACCACGACATTGCCGCGCACCTTCACACCCAGGCTGGCCAGCACCTGGCGCAGCAACAGGCCGCCGCCCAGTGCCGGGTCGCCCATCGACCGGTACAACCGTATCGGCGCGCCGGAGGCGACGCCGCCGCCCATGCTGAGGCTGTCGCCGTCCGGCAGCGTGACGCGATCCAGCCACAGGCCGCCGTCCAGCGGCGTGGCGGTGTTGACCGTGCCGCTCAGCGGGATCGGCAAGGCCACCCCGGCGCAACTGAAGACCTGGGCCAAAGCGCCCGGCAGCGTGGGCTTGATGTCCAGGCACCAGCTTCCGTAGTCCACGCCAAAGGCCGAGGGCAGGGCGTCGTATGAGGTGTGCGTGCGCACCATGCCTTCGCAGCGATCCTTGGTTTCGCAGGCCAGCGGACCGAACGGCAGCGGGTTGATCAGCAGATCACCGTCCACCGTGGTGATCCCGGCCTGCTTGACCTGCGCGGCCAGAAACCACAAGGACTGATGGTCGAACGTGGAATCGCCCTCACCGACGACCATCAGATCACCGGCGAGGCTGCCGTCGGAGATCGTACCGTTCGCCAGTATGCGCGTGGCGAAGGTCTTGTCCGCCGGCCAGGTGTCGAGCGCGGCGGCCGCCAGCACCAGCTTGGTCAGCGAGGCCGGCGTCAGCCGCAGCGCCGGTGACAGCGACTGGATCACCTTGCCGTTGTCCAGATCGACCGCGATCGCGGTGACCTCGGCGCCGCGGCGCAGCTCCAGCGCACGCATCGAATCCCAGGCCGCGAGGGCCTGCGATACTGGAGTCATCACACAAACGAGAGCGAGAACAGCGGCGCCGATGCGACAGCGTGCAACCGATACATTCATCATGGCGCAGTGTTCTACAGCGGTATGCCATCAAAGTTCAATGCGCGACGAGGCAAAGTCCAATCCAGAGGGGCGCGAATGGTCGTCCCCGATGCGTACGGGATCCGAAACTGCAGTTTCGTGGCGGATGCGCCACTCCGGTTCATTTCCATGCATGCGCGCCGATCTGCGGGCGATCTGCTCGGGCGACCAGCGCCAGTATTGCAGCAGGTTGTGGACGTGCTCGAACAAGGCCGCGCCTTCGGCGAGCTTGCGGCAACGCACGCTGCGGCGACGGCGCTGCCCGTAGGCCTTCGCGGATTTCGTAGCGCCGTACGCACTGCCGCCCGGTTGCAGTTCGATCATGATCACAGCTCACTCTTCACGGCTCAGGTACTGGTATTTCGTTCCCACCGCAACGCTCTACCTTTAGTGAAGTGTTGCACCTGGGAAGTGAGCCTAACAGGCTGGCGAAAAACACCCTCACCCTTCGTGAATTTTCCATCTTCCGATGATTTTGACGCCGGAAGTCCGTCGCAGCCTATGTCCCTGAACCCGCGGCACTTGAGCATTTGCACGAATTCCGGCACGTCATCAACTTTATCGTCGGCAAGGCTGGCGCCGGGCTTTTGGATGCTACGGGCGATCATACGCTCGGCCGCGAACCACTCGGCACGGCCATTGGCCTGGGTCGTTTCCACATCCACGACCAAGCCGTTTCGATTCCCGGCCAAGGCATGCGTCAAATAACGCAGCTTGGCTTCGGTGTGTCTTGCTGTTGCGCGTCTCGCTCTTGAAGTCCGCTGTAGGATTACGCCTGCCAGGCCGACCGGCGCCATCATCATCCTTGCGCACGAAGCGCTTGCGACTCACCCACGGTTCGATCATCGAACCATCGACGCTGAAATGCTCGTCGGAGACCCATCCCTGCCATTCGGCCAGATACAGCACGCGTCGGAACAAGACCCGAGCCATGTCGGTATCCAGCAGGCGATTCGGTAATCCCCTCACAGATTAGTTGACGTCAGAAGTGGAATTTTCTCGTAACCTTTCCCGAGGAGATTTCCGTGAAGGCATCCCGATTCAGTGACAGCCAGATCATTGCCGTGCTCAAGCAAGCCGAAGTCGGCACACCCGTCCCGGAGCTGTGCCGAGAGCACGGCATCAGTTCAGCGACGTTCTACAAATGGCGCAGCCGGTTCGGCGGCATGGCCCCGTCTCTGATGTCCCAGCTCAAAGAGCTTAAGGACGAGAACCGGCGCCTGAAGGAGATGTACGCCGAGTCTCAGCTCAGCGCCGATCTCGATCTATTGAAGGAAGCCATGGCAAAAAAAATGGCGAGGCGATCTCAACGTCGGGGGATGGCCCGCTGGGCGGTTGAAGATGGGCGAACGAGTATCTGGCACGCCTGCCTGACCTTCGAGGTCAGCCAGACCTGCTATCGCTACCAGGCCAAGGCCCGCGAGGAGAACGCCCGGATCGCTGACTGGCTGGTGCGGTTGACCACGACCTATCGCGATTGGGGTTTTGGCCTGTGCTTTCTGCACCTCCGCCACGTGAAGACGTTCGGCTGGAACCACAAGCGGGTGTACCGAATCTACCGGGAGCTGGAATTGACCCTGCGGATCAAACCGAGGAAGCGAATGGTCCGGGAGAAGCCAGAACCGCTGGCCGTACCCGCGACGATCAACCAAGTTTGGTCAATGGCTTTCATGCACGACCAGCTCGGTGACGGCCGCAGCTTCCGGTTGTTCAACGTCCTTGGTGATTTCAACCGCGAAGGTCTGGCCATCGAGATCGATCTGCCGCTGCCTTCAGCCCAAGTGATCCGGGCGCTGGAGCAGATCATCGAATGGCGCGGCGCGCCCAAGGCGATCCGCTGTGATAACGGCCCCGAATACATCAGCGGCGCACTACAGGCTTGGGCACAGAATCGGAGCATTAGTTTGGAATACATCCAGCCCGGCAGGCCGCAGCAGAACGCCTACATCGAGCGTTACAACCGCACCGTGCGCTATGCGTGGCTCGGCCCGGACCCTGTTCGACACGATCGAACAGGTGCAGGACATGGCCACTCGCTGGCTATGGACTTACAACCACGAGCGCCCGAACATGGCGCTCTGCGGCATCACGCCCATGCAGAAGTTGGCACTCGCCGCATAGCTCCATTTTTGACGATCGCTAAAATTGGGGGGTTACCATTCCGATTGGTGCTGAAGACCGTGCGATCCCAGATCGGATCGTCAATCTGAAGACCGACAAACAACGGAACAGCAGGGCCCGCAGCAACTGCTCCGGCGGAGTCGATGGACGGCCTGTCTGTTAGCTTCGCATCAGAGCGCAGCCCAGCGAAAGCTGTGAAGGTAGTTCTGGCGGCTGTCTACGAAAAACCCGCGCTGGCGGGGCGTGAGCTGCTGAACTGAAGCTGCGACGCCGCAGGGCACGTGCGCACTCGGAGAGGTGGTACGAGCGCCACTCGCTCATAAGCGCGGCGACCGACCCATCAAAAATTGCAAGAGCTCGCCGATCGTCCTTCCCAGCTGCTCATTCCCGCTCGATCGCGAGTGACAGCCCCATGCCCACGCCGACACACAACGTCGCCAAACCACGCTTGCCGCCGATCTTTTCGAGCTGATGCGTAAGCGTCAGGACCATCCGCGCGCCACTCATGCCGAGCGGATGGCCTAGCGCGATGGCGCCGCCGTTGGCGTTCACCTGCGGCGCATCGTCGGGTAGGCCCAAACCGCGCAGCACCGCGAGCGATTGGCTCGCGAACGCCTCGTTGAGTTCGATGGCGTCGAAATCAGTGATCTCGAGTCCCAGCTGTGCCATGAGCTTCCGCGTTGCCGGAACCGGGCCGATGCCCATCACCCGTGGCTCCACGCCGGCCGAGGCCATGCCGAGGATTCGCGCACGGGGTGTCAGGCCGTAGCGCTTGGCGGCCTCTTCGCTGGCGATGATCAGTGCCGCGGCGCCATCGTTGATGCCGGAAGCGTTGCCGGCTGTGACCGTACCTTGCGGGAACAACGCTTTGAGTCTGGCGAGCGCTTCGAGTGTGGTATCGCCACGCGGATGTTCGTCCTTGCGCACTTCCACCGTTTCGCCGCGTCGCGTGCCCGGCGTGGACACCGCGATGATCTCCGCTGCATGAAATCCGCTGGCCTGCGCCATGGCTGCGCGCTGTTGGCTGCGCAGTGCGAATGCATCCTGATCTTCACGCGAGATGCGGTAATCATTGGCGACGTTCTCACCGGTTTGCGGCATCGTCTCGACGCCGTAGAGCTCACGCAGCTTGGGATTGATGAACCGCCATCCCATCGTCGAATCCTCCAGCGTCTGCGAGCGGCTGAAGGCCGAACCGGCCTTGCCGATCACGAGCGGAGCGCGCGTCATCGACTCGACGCCGCCCGCGATGGCAAGGCCCATCTCGCCAAGACGAATCGCGCGCGCGGCAGAGCCGACGACGTCGAGGCCCGAAGCGCAAAGACGATTGAGCGTGATGCCCGGCACCGAGTGCGGCAGGCCAGCGAGCAGCAGGCTCATGCGCGCGACGTTGCGATTGTCCTCGCCCGATTGGTTGGCGCAGCCGTAGAACACTTCCTCGATCGCGGCCGCATCGAGCCGCGGATTGCGTGCGAGCAGGGCTTGCATCGGCAGTGCGCCCAGATCGTCGGGGCGCACCCCGGCGAGAATGCCGTTGTAGCGGCCGATGGGGGTGCGCACTGCATCGCAAATGTAAGCATGGGCCATGGATGTACCTAGATTGTTGCCGTGGTTTCCGCGCCGCGCAGCGGAAGGTCTGTTAGGCTGCGCAGATCGTCGAGGGAGAGGCCTTCGGCTATCTCGATCACGCTCACGCCGCGCGATCCAAGCTCGAACACGGCGAGGTCGGTATAGACGCGTGAAACGCAGGCGAGACCGGTGACGGGATAGCTGCAACGGCCGACGAGCTTGCTCTCGCCGGATTTGGTCAGCAGTTCCATCATCACGAAAACCTGCTTGGCGCCGATGGCAAGATCCATCGCGCCGCCGACCGCCGGGATCGCACCGGCAGCGCCGGTGTGCCAGTTGGCGAGGTCGCCGGTGACGGAAACCTGAAACGCGCCAAGCACACAGATGTCCAGGTGGCCGCCACGCATCATCGCGAACGAGTCGGCATGATGGAAAAACGCGCCCCCCGTGAGTAGTGTCACGGGCTGCTTGCCAGCGTTGATGAGCTCGGGGTCTTCCTCCCCCTTGGCTGGCGCCGGCCCCATCCCGAGCAGGCCGTTCTCGGACTGCAGGATGATTTCCTTGTCGACCGGCAGGAAGTTGGCGACCAGCGTCGGCAGACCGATGCCGAGGTTCACGTAGGCGCCTTCGGGAATGTCGCGCGCCACGCGCGCGGCCATTTGTTCACGACTCAGTTTGTTCATGGCAGGACTCATGCGGCCACCGCGATCGCGGAAGCAGTGGTAACGACGCGTTGCACGAAGATGCCGGGCGTCACAACGCCTTCCGGATCGAGCGTGCCGAGCGGCACGACCTTGGCCACCTGCGCGATCGTGCATGCCGCCGCCATCGCCATGATCGGCCCGAAGTTGCGCGCCGTCTTGCGGTAGACGAGGTTGCCCCAGCGATCGCCTTGCTGTGCCTTGATCAACGCGAAGCTGGCATGGATCGGGTACTCAAGCACGTAATGCCTGCCGTTGATCTCGCGCGTTTCCTTGCCCTCGGCCAGCAGCGTGCCGTAGCCCGTGGGTGTGAAGATGGCGCCCAGCCCGGCCCCGGCTGCTTGGATGCGCGCCGCGAGATTGCCCTGCGGTACGAGTTCCAGTTCGATCTCGCCGGCGCGATAGAGGGCGTCGAAATGATGCGAATCGGTCTGTCGCGGGAACGAGCAGATGATCTTGCGCACGCGCTTGGCCTTGAGCAGCGCGGCCAGGCCGGCTTCGCCGCTGCCGGCATTGTTGTTGATGATGGTCAGATCACGCGCACCTTGCACGATCAGGGCGTCGATAAGCTGGTCCGGCATGCCGGCAGTGCCGAAGCCGCCGATCATCACCGAAGCACCGTCGTGGATGTCGGCCACCGCGGCCTCGACGGTGGGAAGGGTTTTGTCTATCACTAGACCACCTCATTGTTGTTTGCGGGCAGTCGACGAGGCTGAGTTTCTCGTCCCGCTCGGGAGAGCACCGTTGCCAGTGCTGATGCGATGGTGTTCCTACTCCATATTCCTGTGATGCTTGACGTCGAAATGCGGTGTCCCTTTGGGCAGGGGTCAAATGTTAAGGAAGCCGGCTTGCGCGTAAAATGCTCAGCTTGGAATTCTGTATTCCTCACAGCGGAAGGAACAAATAGAAGGAGAGCCTCCGGGTGGATCGATTCGCCGAGATGGAACTTTTTGTGCAGACGGCCGAACTGGGTACTCTCAGCAAAGCCGCCGAGAAGCTGAACATATCCAATGCCGCCGCCAGTCGCCTGCTCGCAGCATTGGAAACCCGTCTGAACGTTCGTCTCGTCGAACGCAATACCCGGCGTCTGTCTCTGACGACCGCGGGCCACGATTTCTATGCGCGCTGCAAGAGCCTTCTTGGAGAGCTTTATGAAACAGAGGCCTCCCTGACGGCCACACTGCTCAAGCCGATCGGTTTGCTCTCGGTAACGGCCACGGTGTCCTTCTCGATGCTGCACATCGCACCGCTGGTGCCGGAATTCCAAAAGCTTTATCCCGGAATCAAGGTCAACATCCTCAGTGCGAACC
Organism: Gammaproteobacteria bacterium; assembly: GCA_022599775.1. Classification (GTDB taxonomy): domain Bacteria; phylum Pseudomonadota; class Gammaproteobacteria; order Nevskiales; family Nevskiaceae; genus Banduia. The sequence goes on along the minus strand of JAHZLQ010000046.1, from coordinate 50,708 downwards.
GCTACTACGACATCATTGACAGCGGTATCGACCTTGCCGTGCGAACCAGAGAGTTTGAAGCGGACTCCCAGATCACGGTCCGAAAACTCGCGGTGACCCGGCGTGTTCTGGCCGCCTCGCACGAGTATCTGTGCAGGCGGGGCGTTCCCCGGCAGGTCAGTGAACTTGTCGACCACGATATGCTCATCTACAGCCATGCGAATCATCCAAACCTGATGGACTTCACCCGCGGGCCCGAGACAGCCAGCGTAAAAGTGGCGCCGTCGCTGGAAGCAAACGATGGACAGATCATTCGTGCCGCAGCCTTGGCCGGCGCAGGCATTCTGGTGCAGCCCAAGTACATCATCCACGACGATCTGAAGGCGGGACGCTTGCTGCCTGTGCTCGACGACTGGGATCTGCCGCGGCTCACGATCAATATCGCGTACCAGGAAAGACGCCACATGCCGGCCAAGACTCGATTGTTTATTGAGTTCCTCAAGGATCATTTCGAACGCGGGGGTTACGAAGCACTATGGACGCAGTGACTTTGAGCGGCATTCCGGTGGTCCGCCGCTCATAGCCTTCCGCGTGCAGGCCTATAGCGTGAGTTCAGTTCGCATGCCCACGATCAGCACATCGTCGCGCTGACTGATCCCGCCGGCGTTGTGTATCCACTGGATGTCAGGCCGGAACATCAGGTAGCGACCGACGCGTAGAGAGTAGTAGGCCTCAATGGTTCGTTCGTTTCCGCCGTACTGCACGTCGGATGGCAATGCCTGACGATAGTCCGCGACGCGGTCGTTGAGATGATTGAACGCCAGGGCGAGTCCGACGTCATCGCGACCACGCGACGGAAACGTCCCGGTGTAGACCAACGTTCCGGCAATCGTCCGGTCGACGGTGCTGGTGTCGGGATCGGCCATCGACACCTTGAGCACCATCCGCAAGCCACTCTCTGCACTGCTAGCGTCGCCGCGCGTGAGCTGCTTCACCAGGCTGACAAAGGTGCCATACGTCCCGTTGTGTTCGCGAAACGGCAAGCCGCTCACCGCGGCGGATTCACCGTTGATGTCTTCCTCGACGTCGGCGCGATCCGCGCTGCTGTACCAGCCGCCGATCTTGAACTCGGTCATACGGCCGTTCTCCGCTGTCGGAGTCCAGGCAAACTCGGCAGGCACCAGCACGCCGGCCCCACCATCAAATCTCAACACGTCCCAGAAATCGCTTCCAAGATTGCGCTGATTGACCTGATAGGCGCCGAGTCTGACGTAGTGCTCGGTGCCAAGTTGCAAGGTCGCCGTGGCACCCCATTGGCTGATCGGCCAATTGAACCAGTAGTCGGCGACGAAGTTGCCTGCCTGGTTGGCGCAGAACGACAGATTCAAGAAGCTGCACTCGGTGGCCTGGAAGTCTTCACCCGGATTCAAGCGGCCGATGCGCAACGCCAGCTGATCGGCGAACAACTGTTGATCGAGCCACAGCTGCGAGAGCCGGAAATAGTGGCCGCGGCCATAGATTTCCTGGGGCCCGAGCAATGCGCCGACCCCCGATTCGTCGTTGACATTGTCGCCGTCTCTCAGAGACAGGCTTGCGGTAACGCTCGCGCCGCGCCAACCGGCGAGTTGCTGCAGATCGAATGTCGACGACAAAAACACTTGGCCAGCATGAACCACGTCATTATTCGAGCCTCCGTCGACGGCGGCCAGGTCTTCTGACCGATAGCCGGCGGCGTACTGGACGCCCTGAGCCTTCAGGTCTTCCTTCCAACTCGCGTATGCGTCCGATGTATCGGTCGCATACGCGGCATGCCCGAACATCAGCGCCATGCCGCCGGCCGCAGCCATCCATGCGCTCGTCCGTGACTCCAAAACCGATTCGATATGTCCCATGACCTCTTCTCCTCGCAGTGATTCGTGGCTCGCACCACGTCATTGAATTTGTGTTTTTCAGGCACGCAGAACCCCACCATCCCGGCCAGGGGGCCGGAAAGAAAACTCTCAATCGCGGGGTTTGCGGTGAAGCTAGAGCTCGGGCGTCGCGCCCTCCCACGCACGCTGCAGTAATGCCCGAACAGGGTTGGCTTCGATGGCGCGCGGGTTCCAGTACGGATTCGCCAGCGCCATCTCGGATGCCTTGTCCAGGTCCTGGGCCTTCATGCCGATCTCCCTGAGCGAGACCGGAGCCCCTAGTTGCCGGGCAAGCCTATACAGGCCCGTCGCCGCTTCCGGCGCGCCGATGGCGCGTGCAATGCGCCGCATCGCCTCGGGCGCGGCGCCAGCGTTGTAGGCCAATGCGTGCGGCAGGATCACCGTGTGTGCTTCGGCGTGTGGAAGATTGAAGCTGCCGCCCAAGGTGTGGCAGAGCTTGTGATGCAGTGCCATGCCGACGTGCCCGAGCACCGCTCCACACAACCAGGCCCCGTACAGGCACTGTGACCGCGCTTCCACGTCGTCCGCGCGACTCATCAGGACAGGCAGCCCTTGGGCGAGGGCTCGAATGCCATCCTCGGCCATCAGCGACATCACCGGATTGCCGTCCTGCGCATATAGGCCTTCCGCCGCGTGCGCGATCGCGTTCATCCCGCTGACCACCGACATCGGAACCGGTAGCGCCGACGACAGGTCCGGGTCGTAGATCACGGTCTTCGGCAGAACGCGCGGGTCGCGGCCAGTCCTTTTCAGGCCGGCCTCGGTAATGCCGAAGATCGGCGTCATTTCGGAGCCGGCGTAGGTCGTCGGCACGGCAAGAATCGGGATCGACGATTCCAGGGCGATCGCCTTGCCGAGTCCGATCGTCGAACCGCCACCGACCGCGATAGCGCAGTCCGCGTCAATTTGTCGCGCATACTCGCGGGCCTTGCGGGCGCCCTCGATGGGCACGTGCATCTCCGCGCCGTCATAGACGCCGACGCTCAAGTCCCGGAGCAAGGCGGAAACCATCTGTGCCTGCTCACGCTGCGTCGGGGTGCATAGTACGAGCGCGCGGCGGCAGCCCAGCGCCTCAATCTCACGCGCAATCGAACGGACGCTGCCTTTCGCAAAGACCACGCGTGCGGGCTGGGCCGAATAGACGAAGTTGTACATGACGATGGGCTCCAGGATTCAAGAGACGATCAGGCCGGAACCTCGATCTCGTAATCGACCTGATAGCGAGCGATCCGCGCTCCAATCAACTCGTCTCTCACGCGAAGGTGTTCGGGGTGAGTGGCATAGGCGGCCAGCGATTCTTCGCTATCGAATTCCGTATAGAGAACCATGTCGCAGGCGTAATCGATGCGGCTGACGTCCAGCCCCACTTCGAGTCTGACGAGCCCGGGAATCCGGTCCGCCAGCTGTTCGAAGCGCGACCTCACCAACTGCATTGCCTCAGCCTTGCACTCCGGCGTCTCGCCGCGAACGTTCCACATGACGATGTGCTTGATCATTCGGATTCCTGGAAGATGATGGGCAGTGTTGACACCAATCAGGCCTTGTTCTTCTGATAGACGTCGATCAGAACCGCGGCGAGCAGAACGATGCCCTTGATCATCTGCTGATAGTCGACACCAAGGCCGAGGATGGACATGCCGTTGTTGAGCACGCCCATGATGAAAGCGCCGATCACCACGCCGAGCACCTTGCCGACGCCGCCGGAAGCGGACGCTCCGCCGATGAACACTGCCGCGATGACGTCCAGCTCGAAGCCGGTTCCGGCTCTCGGCGTCGCACTGTTCAGGCGGGATGCGAAAATCAGCCCGGCCACGGCGGCCAACATGCCCATGTTGACGAAGGCGATGAAGGTGACGCGCGAGGTGTTGACACCCGATAGCCGTGCCGCCTTGAGATTCCCACCGACCGCGTAGATGCGCCGGCCGATGACCGTCCGGTTCATCAGGAACGTGTAGGCGGCGATCAGCAGCCCCATGATCAGTACCACCATGGGAATACCGCGGTACTGGGCCAGCATGTAGCAGAAGGCCAGCAGCAGCAGCGTCACGGCGCCATTGCGGAGCACGAACACCGGCATCGACTGCACGCTGGCATTGCGCGAAACGGAGCGGGCCCTGGCGCGGAACTCGACGACCAGGAAGAGGGCCGCGACGGCCACGCCGATCAGCAGCGACAACAGATGAATGCCGGTTTTGGTGAACGGATCGGGCAGGAAGCCCGAACTGATCGCGGCAAACGATGACGGGAACGGCCCGACCGAGGCGCCGTCCGATATCGCGATCGTGATGCCGCGAAACACCAGCATGCCCGCGAGCGTGACGATGAAGGACGGCATGCGCCAATAGGCAACCCAATAACCCTGGGCGGCGCCAGCGGCCGCTCCGGCCACCAGACAGATCAGCACCGAGGTGAACACGTCGACCTGATGCGTAACCATCAGCGCGCCGGCCAGCGCACCGATGCAGCCCACCACCGATCCCACTGATAGATCGATGTGGCCACAGACGATTACCATCAGCATGCCCAACGCCATGATCACGACGTAGCTGTTCTGCAACAGCAGATTGGTGATATTGAGCGGCTGCAGCAGCACACCGTGAGTGGCGAACTGAAAGAACGCGGTGATGATGACCAGCGACGCCAGCAGGCCGTAGTCGCCCGCGTTGCGCTTCAGCAGCACGAGGACACTTTCCCGCTTCGCCGCTTCATTCGGGCTGTAGAACGATGTGGACATCTCAATCTCCTTCCTGTTCATGCCGTAAGCGCCTGGTTGTTCTGGATCGAGCGCATGATTCTTTCCTGTGTCGCCTGCGCGGCATCGAACTCGCCGACGAAGCGCCCCTCGTTCATGGCGTAGATGCGATCACAAGTGCCCAGCAGTTCGGGCATCTCGGACGAGATCATCACGACGCACTTTCCCGATTCGGCGAACTCGTTGATGATTTTGTAAATCTCGTATTTGGCGCCGACGTCGATTCCGCGCGTGGGTTCGTCGAGGATCAGCACTTCGGGATCGGTGAAGAGCCATTTGCTCAGCACCACCTTTTGCTGGTTGCCTCCCGACAGCGTACCGACCTTCTGCAGGACGTCGTGGCAGCGCGTCCCCAGCTTGCGGCAGTACGCTTCAGCGGCATCCATCACAGCGAACGGGTCGACGACAAAACCCAGGCGCGAGACCCGGTCGAGGCTGGCCAGTACGGTGTTGCGCGCAATGCTCTCTTCGGCCACGAGGCCCGCGCCCTTGCGATCCTCGGTGACGTAAGCCAGGCGGTTACGGATGGCCTTGACGACCGTCGAGGTGTCGATGGGCTGGCCGTGGAGCAGCACATCACCGCCGACGTACTTGCTGTGCAGGCGGCCGAACAGGCTCAGCGCCAACTCGGTTCTGCCGGCCCCCATGAGGCCGGAGATTCCGACCACTTCACCACGGCGGACCTTGAAGCTGACATTGCGAACGATCTCGCGATCGTGGCGCTGGCGATCGATTGCCCGCCAGTTGCGAACCTCGAACATCACCTCACCTAGATGGCGTTCCCGCGCCGGATATCGATCCGAGAGTTCCCGCCCCACCATGGCCCTGACGATTCGGGATTCATCGATACGCTGTTCCCCGCAATCCATCGTGTCGACGGTGGAGCCGTCGCGTATCACGGTGACCGAATCGGCGATGTGGCGAATCTCGTTGAGTTTGTGCGAGATGATGATCGAGGTGACGCCGCGCGATTTCAGTTCCTGCATCAGCGCGAGCAGACGATCGCTGTCGTGCTCGTTGAGGCTGGCGGTGGGCTCATCGAGGATCATCAGCCGGACGTCCTTGGACAAGGCCTTGGCGATCTCGACCAGTTGCTGCTTGCCAATGCCGAGTTCGCCGACGGCCTGCTGCGGCGCATCGCCGAGACCCACGCGGTCCAGCAAAGTCCGCGCTTCCAGATGCGCGTCGTCCCAGTCGATGATTCCGCGTTTCGATCGCTCGTTGCCGAGGAACAGGTTCTCAGTGATCGACAGCAGGGGCGCCAAGGCAAGCTCTTGATGAATGATGCAAATGCCGGCCTTCTCGCTGTCGCGCAGGCTGTCGAAGCGCCGCTCCTGCCCGTCGAAGACGATATCGCCCGAGTAGCTGCCGTATGGATAGACGCCACTCAGGATGTTCATGAGCGTCGATTTGCCCGCTCCGTTTTCGCCGCAAATCGCGTGAATTTCGCCACGGCGGACGGATAGGTCCACACGTCGTAACGCTTTGACGGGACCAAAGGTCTTGGCGATACCTCGCATCGAGAGAATCAGGTCGGACTGGCCACTGGTCTCCTCATGGGCAGAGTCTCGGGACGTTCTGGTTTTCTCGAGCATCGCGTTCATCTCCTTCAGCGCAGAATCTGTTCTTCGGAGTAGAAGTGCCCGTCCGTAACCAACGCCTCTTTCCAGTTCGACTTATCGACCAGAACCGGGGCAAGCAACTGCGTCGGCACGACAAAAGCGCCGTTGTCATAGGAACTCGTATCGTTTACGGCGACAGGCTTCTTGCTGAGGATCGCATCCACCATCGTCGCCGCGGTTTCGGCCAGTGCTCGCGTGTCCTTGAAAACCGTAGAGGTCTGATGCCCAGCGACAATGGACTTGATGTTCGGCACCTCGGCATCCTGGCCGGTAACGATGGGCATCGGATTGTCCGGCGTGCCGTAGCCCACGCTGCGCAGCGATGACACCACACCCGTCGCGATGGAATCGTTCATCGCCAGCACCGCATCGAGGTGATCCCGGCTGTAGTACGCACTGAGCAGGTTGTCCATACGGGCCTGCGCCAGGGCACCGTCCCAGTTCGGGGTTGCGGTCTGCTTGAGCGAGACCTGCGAACTACGCACGACGAGCTTGCCGCTCTCGAGGTAAGGCTTGAGCTGCGACATGACGCCGTCATAGACCACATGCGCATTGTTGTCGTCCAGCGAGCCCGAGATGATCTCGAGGTTGAACGGCCCCTTGCCCTGCGCCAGCCCGAGCTTGTCGACGATGTCCTTGCCCTGCAGCACGCCGGTCTGGCGGTTGTCGAACGTGACGTAGTAGTCGACATCCTTGGTCTCGCGGATCAGGCGATCATAGGAGATGATCGCAATGCCGTTCTGGTGTGCCTGGTGCAACACGGACACCATAGTCGTGCCGTCAATGGGCGCAACGACGAGTGCACGAACGCCCTTGGCCACAAGGTTCTCGACTTGAGACAGCTGGACCGGCACGTCGTATTGCGCGTACTGCAGGTCCACGTCATAGCCCATCGCTTTGAGTGTTCGAACCATGTTGCTGCCATCCGACACCCAGCGCGCCTCGGTCTTGCTTGGCAGCGTGATGCCGATGACGCCTTTTTCGCTCCGCTGTTGACCACAAGCGGCCAACAAAGCCGACAGCAAAAGCAACGGAGCCACGCCATAGAGGGTCAGTGCCTTTATGTTTTTGAACATGATCCAATCTCTCCTCTTTAATTTTTTAACAACGGTCCTGCGCGCTACAGCAGTACTTCCTCGCCATTCCTGCTGGACGAAGCAAAGAGTGCTTCGAGTACCCGATTGATGTTGTGCGCCTGGGACGCCGGTACGTTGGATGGCGCACCGGTACGCAGCGAATTGATGAACTTCGCCGCTTCGCGATCAAAGTAGACCGGGTTGCCGATCTCCGCGAGTTCGGGCGAGTAGACGGTCTTTCGAATGGCCCAGATCTCGGGAAAACTGGTCTCGTTCCAGTCCGTCCAACCTTCCGGATAACCGTTTCGACCGCTGTCGTAGACCTTGTAGGACGCCGGGAGCGGCCGCGAATACATGAGACCTTCGGTGCCGTAAACGGTGATGTCCCAACTCTCCGTCCAGGGCAGGGGATCCCAGGACATGAAGTCCAGCGTGATGAGTTTGTCGTCGTAGTTGAGGATGGCGCCGGCCGCGTCTTCGCGCGCCGTATCGCTCATCGCGCCCGCAAACTTGGTGATGCGAGCGTTGACCGAGCGCGGCATGCCGAAGTGCAGCAGCAGGCGATCGACCGTATGGCAGCCGATCACGTAGAACGCACCGCCGATATCGCCAGGCTGCTTCATATGGCTGGTGTCGGCTTCGTCATGTGAGCAACCCGCGTGAGCGCGCACCTGGAGAACCTTGCCGAAGCGCTCGGCGGCGAGCGCCTCCTGCAGCTTGTCGACGGAGGGCGCGTAGCGCCAGCAGAATCCGACCTGAAACAGGCCAGCGGTCTCTTCCACGGCTTCGGCGATACGCTGGGTGTCGTGAGACCCGCGGCCCGCGGGCTTCTCGCAGAGCACGGCCTTGCCGGCCTTGAGCGCTTCGATGGCCCAATCGGCCATCAGGTAGCTCTTGGGATGCACGAGAACCGCATGCACCTTGGGATCGCTCAGAATCTCGTCCTTGCTTCGGGCTTCCAGCCCCAGCGCTTCGACGAACGGCTGCAGTAGCGGACTCTCGTCGTACGCGCCGAAAAAGCTGACGCCCGGCGCACGCTGAAACGCCTTCACGCGTCCTGAGGTGTGCGGGTGAGTGATTCCCAGACAGGCTATACCGATGGGTTCTTCGGTACCGAGTGCGTAGCTCATCGAAACTCCTCCTTTGTCTTTTTGGGCTCAGACTGCGACGGTGCGACCCGTGCGCACGGCTTCAAGCGCGCAGTCAGCCAGGCGCAAGGCCTGCAGACCGTCGTCGAGGCTGGTTGGCAGCGGCAGGTCCTTGATCAACGCGTTGACGAAGGCATCGACCTCGGACTTGTAGGCTTGCGTGTAGCGCTCAAGAAAGAAGTTGAGCAGCGGCTCTCGAGCGTCCGTGGTCGTAGCCGACCAGCGCCGAAGCGAGGTCTTGCGCTGGTTCTCCTGCAACAGCATGCCGGTGGATCCGAAGACTTCGACGCGCTGGTCGTAGCCGTAGACAGCCTCGCGGCAGTTGTTGATGTGGCACTGCTTGCCGCTGGCCGTTTTCATTATCAGCATGACCGTGTCGAAGTCGTCGTGCGCCTCGCACAAGCTGGAATCGACGATGCGGCTCGCGACGGCGCTGACTTCGGTGGGTTCTTCGCCGAGGAGGAAGCGCGCCATGTCCAGATCGTGGATGGTCATGTCGCGGAAGATGCCACCTGAAGTCCTGACGTACTCTGCGGGCGGCATTCCGGGATCGCGACTCGAAATGACAACCTGGCGCACCTCGCCGATTTCGCCGGCGTCGATCGCGCGACGCATTTCGGCAAAGGTGTTTTCGAAGCGGCGATTGAACGCCATCATCACCTTGCCGCCACGCTCCTTGATCTGTGCGACGGCCGCCCGGCTCCTTTCCATATCGAGATCGATCGGCTTTTCGCACAGCGCCGCCTTGCCCAGCTCCACCGCCTTCAGCAGCAGCGGAAGATGCGTATTGGTGGGCGTCCCGATCACCACGGCATCGACGTCGGCGCGTTCGATTGCTGCGAATGGGTCCAGGACCGCTTCTGCGCCGTGCAAGCTCGCCAGCGAGCTTGCGGCGTCTCCGTAGGGATCGGCGACCGCGACCAGTCTGGCATTGCGATTGGCGGCCACATTCGCCGCGTGGATCTTGCCGATACGGCCTGCACCGAGAACTGCGATTCCAAGCATGGTTAGCATCCTGAGAACAAAATTAACGGGCCGACCTAGGCGGGAAGACGAACGTTATGGAACTGAGCCATCGTCGTGTCGTATGCGCGCCGTGCAGCCTCCTCGAGTGGCAGCTGGCGATGCGCCGCGGAGATCACTTCGACACCCCAATAGCCGCGATATCCGGTATCGAGCAGGGCCTGGATCTGTGCGGGTATATCGATGACCCCTTCGCCGCAAAGGTGGCGGTGATGTGTCGAGTCGTTGAACAATGAGTCAATGAGCTCAGGCCCGGCATCGTCGAGCTCCGCTGCCTTGAGCAACTGCGACGGAATGGAACGGATGTCGTCGGACTTCATGCCGCCGCGATGAACATGCCAGGTGTCCACCAGAACACCGACGTTGTCCGTGCCCAGATCCTTCGTCAGCGCCACGCAACGCTCGATGGTATTGATGCTCGCAAACGGCAGGAATTCGATCGCGATATCGATGCCGAGAGGGTTTGCCCGCTCGCCGATCAGCGCCAGGGCTTCGCGCATGCGCGGCAGATCGGGCTCACCCTCTTCGAACAAGCCCGCGCCCAGCTTGATCTTCGCAACTTCGAGCTTCGAAGCCACTTCGAGCATGTCGCCGAACATCGCATCGGCAGCAAATCGCCGGGCGCCGTCAAGATGCCAGTCGACCAGGAACTCAAGCTCGAGATGACGAATGCCGTTGTCGGACAGGATGCTGCGAACGGTATCGATACCCTCCTTGCGGAGCGTCGCTTCAAGGTCGGCATAGACCAGTCCCATGCCGCGCCAGCCGATCTTTCCTGCGACCTGCGCACGTTCGCGCAAGGGGAATGAGCTGATCTCGCTGCCGTCGCCGGGGAAGGTGTTCCCCGCAATCGTCCAGTATGAAGCGCAAAGTTCAATGTCACCCATTTTCATGAAGGTCAGTTCCGGGCAAGGCGAAGGCAGAGCGCGTGCTTAGGCAGACTTCGGCGCGAGCACGAAGTCCCAGTCCACGAGCAGGAACGGATACGGCATGCCGTACCGCTCGGCGAGTTCCGGATCGGTTATCGTCTTGAATTCCGCGACGAGATCGCGCTTGACGCCGAACACGGCGTCTTCGCCCAAGTAGGGACAGTCCGGTGTGAAAATGTGAGTGATGACCTGCTCGTAGCCGGCGGCTTCGACGATGAAGTGCAGATGGGCCGCGCGATTCGGATGACGATCCACCGCCTTCAGCAACTTGCCGACGGGACCGTCATACGGAATCGGATAGAACCGCGGCTTGACCGTTCGGAACCAGTAGCGGCCGTCGGCTTCCGAGGTGAACAGTCCCCGCAGGTTGTAGTCCGGCTGAACGCCCTTTTGCTGGACGTCGTAGTAGCCATCGTCGTTGGTTTGCCAGACGTCGAGTGTGGCACCGCCGATGGCCTGCCCGTCAACGCCGAGCACGCGCCCCCGAATCAAGGTGGGCTGGCCCTTGGCGTCCAGACAAATGTTGTCGCCGTTCGAATACCGAGGCGCCCCTTCCACATAGAAAGGCCCAAGAATCGTGTTGGGTGTCGCCCCGCTTGGACGCCGATGGTTGATGGCGTCGACGAGCATCGTGGCGCCGAGCACGTCGGACAGGAGAATGAACTCCTGCCGCCAGTCGCTGCACATGTGGCCGGTTGCCGTCAGGAACTCAATCGCCGAAAACCACTCATGGTGCGAGGGCTCGATTTCCTTGATCGCGGCGTGAAGGTGCCGCGTGAGGATGCTCAGGATTTCGCGCAGGCGCGGATCGGCATCTTCCCCCATGCGAGAGTTGACGATCTCAGCCGATGAGTCTTCCTCGAAGTACGCGCTGTCCGCGCGAATAGTTCTCGGATCTGCTGACATTGTTTAGCTCCTCCAGATTTTTCTGGTTCGACAGCTCGTGAACGACGGCTGTCTTGTTCGATGTCTGCAGAATATTATTTCTAAATATGACTTTAAATAGAGATTTTGGAAATCTACTTTCCATTTTCCGGAAGAATCGCCTTATTCGGAATCCGTCGCGTGGACAAAGGCTATAGGCGCGCGCACCACATCATCTACCATCGCAAGCCGCTCGACGACGAGTTGGCAGTCAGCCTGAGCGAAGTGAACTACGTCTCAAGCTTGAGACCGAGTGACGTCTATCTGCGTTGTCATTTTATATCCGCCACTGCGGCTGCGACGCGCCTGCCGAAATAGGCAGATTCGCCGAGGCCGTGCGCGTTGCACGGTTGGGCGACTCGTGCGGCCGAGGCCTGCGCGTTGCAGTGCGTGGCAGGGGCGTAAAAGCGACGATCCGTGATGTGAACGCACGGTGCCCACACGATCACGTGCGCAGACAGTTCAAGGCTGATCGACCCACCGCGCTGTGGATGTCTGACTTCACCTTCGTATCGACCCGGCAAGGGCCTCGTCGACGTGGCCTTCGTACATCGCGATGTACGCGCGCGCCGTATCGTCGGCGTGACTCACACCAAGGAGCCTCCGGGAAAACCAGGGGAGGTTCACTTCTATTTTTCGCTCTCGACCAGAACGCGGATTAGTTGCGTGAACGGAACGATATTCTTGTTCACGCTGGCCTGCTCCAGTGCCGCCATGTACTCGTCACGCCGTTCCAGCGGAACGACGGTCCACGGATATCCGCCGGACGCGAGCATGACATTCATCAGGAAGCGGCCCATGCGGCCGTTGCCGTCCATGTAGGGGTGGATATAGACGAAGACGAAATGGCCGAGCACGACACGCACCGCCGGTTCTTCTTCGTTCTGCAGGAGATCGAAGTAGGCCGGCATGAGTTCGCGCACTGATTCATAGCGTGGCGGAACATGCATGGAGTGTCGGAGATAGACCGGATTGTTCCGGTAGCCCGCAAGGTCGGTTGCCCTGATGATGCCCGCAACGACGCTGGGGCCGAAGAGTTCCCGGTACCACGTCCGATGATCGTGACTGGCAACTGCCCCGGCATTCTGGCCGTTCAAGACTTTATCGAGGCTCTGCTTGAGCTGCTGGAAAGCTTGCCAGTAACCCCGTGCCGCCGATGCGTCGCGGTGATTGCGGTCAGCCGCATTGGCTTCAGGGTTCCAGTTACCGGAGCGGGCCCGTTCGATCAGCTCGGCGCTGACCCGGTAGCCTTCGATGGAAAGCGAGTTGTAGGCGTCGCGGACATAAACATCATCGACGTGCTTGAGGTAAGCCGTCTTGTCTGGCTTTTGCGCGGGCGGCTGGATGAAGTGCGCCAGTACATCCTCGCGCATGCGCTGCCAATCCATGCGGACGCGGTTGACGTAGGGAGAGGTTTCCCGCAACCCGAAGATAATGGGGGCTTGGTCCGCGAATGCGGCGGCTTCGTTGACCGTGTACCCGGCCGCCGTCATGGCTCCGAGAATATCGTCGGCGATTTGCGTTCGTCCGATATTACGGAAGGCCCCGGCCAGACGGCCCGCGATGGTGCTGTGCCCGCCCTTGAGCAGGCGGCTTAGCACATCGGATGCATCGGTGACGGCTGAAAGGGCTGCGCGAACCGGGACCGGATGCGCGGTAAAATAGGCGGGCGGAATGGCAATCAGGGCCGCAGGCAGTCGAAAAACCCTCAGCCCGTCCTTGGTCTCAATGTCCTGCTTCTGTGGCAGTTCCAGCCGGACATCGAGGATCGAGGTGGTATGCGGTAATGCGGTTGGCTTGTTTCCACCCTTGGGTGAGCGCACCAGCATTTGCCGGGGAACGGTCCAGTCGCCAGCGTGGATGGTCAGCGATTGCTCCGGGCTGAGGCACCAGGCCTCACCGAAGCGTTCGTTCAGGTAGTCGGCGCAGAACGCCCAGAACGAGGCGTACCATGCCGTGCTCTCGCCCGCCGGTTCGTCGGGACGGGTTGGGATGTACCAGCCCTTCATCACTTCCCGGATGAAGCCGTTCTTCAGCAGCCGTTCCCGGTGCGTGCGGGTCATGTGCCGGGTGCGAATGGCGACGACCCCGCGATCTTGGAGTTCTTTAAGGATTTCCAGTGAGGCGGCGAGGCTCGCCGAGGGGGTATGCCATGTGAAGTCGCTTTCCGCTTGATAAGCGTTTCTAGGTTATTAAGTTGTACGACTTCTAGGTTATTGTGTCAAACAGTTTTTAGGTTATCATGCTGTAGCGTGGCTGGTTATTAGCTGTTAATGGGAGAAGTGATGGGCCGGGTGCCTTTTGTTTTCGTGTACATGCCTGCGTACATATTCGAGAAATTAACGACATGCTGAGCGAGAAAATTCTCGAAGAATCAAGGAAGAGGCGCACTTTTGCGATCATTTCGCATCCGGACGCGGGCAAGACGACGCTGACCGAAAAGCTGCTGCTGTTCGGCGGCGCGATCCAGTTGGCTGGCACCGTGAAGGGCAAGAAGGCCTCGCGTCATGCGACCTCGGACTGGATGGCGCTGGAACAGCAGCGCGGCATTTCGGTGACGACCTCGGTGATGCAGTTCCCGTATCGGGACCGCATCGTCAATCTGCTGGACACACCGGGTCACGAGGACTTCTCGGAAGATACCTACCGCACGCTGACGGCGGTGGACTCGGCGCTGATGGTGATCGACGCGGCCAAGGGCGTGGAACCGCGCACCATCAAGCTGATGGAAGTCACGCGCCTGCGCGACACGCCGATCGTCACCTTCGTCAACAAGCTGGACCGCGAAAGCCGGCCGTCGCTGGACCTGCTCGACGAGATCGAAAACGTGCTCGGCCTGTCCTGCGCGCCGATCACCTGGCCGGTGGGTATGGGGCGTGAGTTCAAGGGCGTGTACCACCTGCTCGAAGACCGCTTCTATCTCTACACCGGCCCCAAGGACCGGGTCTCGGACATCGAGACCGTCGACGGGCTGCGCGCACCGGGGCTGGCGGAACGCCTGGGGCCCGCGTATCAGACGCTGCTGGATGAAATCGAATTGGTGCAGATGGCCGGCACCCCATTCGATATGGACCTGTACCGACAAGCCAAGCTCACGCCGGTGTTCTTCGGCTCGGCAATCAGCAACTTCGGTGTGCGCGAATTGCTCAACGGCTTTGTCGACTGGGCGCCGCCGCCGCAACCGCGCGAATCCAGCCTGCGTCCGATTGCGCCGTCGGATGATGGTTTCTCTGGCTTCGTGTTCAAGATTCAGGCGAACATGGACCCCAAGCATCGTGACCGCATCGCCTTTCTGCGCGTCTGCTCCGGCGTGTACACGCGCGGCATGAACCTGCACAGCGTGCGCGTGGGCTCCAATGTGCGCATCTCCAATGCGCTGACCTTCATGGCCTCGGACCGCGACGTGGTGGAACAGGCCTACCCCGGCGACATCATCGGTCTGCACAACCACGGCACCATCTCCATCGGCGATTCATTCACCGAAGGCGAGGAGCTGACGTTCTCGGGCATTCCCAACTTCGCACCGGAGCTGTTCCGGCGTGTGGTGCTGCGCGATCCGATGAAGTCCAAGCAGCTCAACAAGGGGCTGGACCAGCTGTGCGAGGAGGGCGCGACGCAGGTCTATCGACCGGTCAGCAACAACGACATCATCCTCGGCGCGGTCGGTGTGTTGCAGTTCGACGTGGTGCAGTACCGGCTCAAGGACGAGTACGGCGTGGACTGCGTGTTCGAACCGGCCGCAATCAGCACCGCGCGCTGGGTCTCGTGTCCGGACGAGAAGAAGTTTCGCGATTTCCGCGAAAAGAACGAACTGCGCATCGCCGCCGATCATCAGGGCGCGCTGGTCTACCTCGCGTCCAGCCCGGTCAATCTGGCGATGACGCGGGAGCGGTTCCCGGACATCGCCTTCGACGACACGCGCGAACACTCGCCCACATCCTGAGCCCGCCGCTCAGTCCGAGCCGGGCAGACGCACGACCATGTCGTTCGGCCGGATCGAATGCGCGGTTTCGTCGCTGGGAAACTCGAACAGCATCTGGCGCCGCTCGCCGGAGGCGATCTCCACGTCACGTTCGATCGGCTTGCCGTCTCGTTCGGCGCTGATTCGATAGCGGCCCGCCGGCAGATCGACCAGCATCAGCGGGCCGTCGGCCTTGGTCTCCACCAGTTCGTCGTTGTTGCTGTCGCGAATGCGCACGGCGACGTCCGTGGTGTAGGCCGCCTTGCCGTCGATCGATTCGGCAAAGGTCATGGCCAGCGGGTACTGATCCCGCGCCGCTTTCATTTCGCTGGCGGACTCGCGTCCCACGCCGCCGATCCTGTAGTCGACCTTGCCGCCAGCATCGGCGGCGGCAGTCGCTGAAGCGGTCCACAGCAGGCCAAGAACCAGGGCGCCGAGGGTAGAAGGAATGGCAATTTTCATCGCAATCTCCTGAAATCCATGTCGGGGTGAATCGTGTTGCAGTGCCCCATTTTTGCGATCGGCACTGAAAGCTGCCTGAAGCACGGCTGCGACAAAGGCGGATGGATCGGGCGCCGCGGCCGAAAACCGTCATAGAATGGTCACAAAGGCGCCGCCGAGCGCCTGAAAACAATCTTGCGAGTTCTGGAAGGGAGACGCTCATGACGATACGAATCCTATGGTCCGTGCTGGCCGCAATGCTGCTGGCCGGCTGTGGTGGCAGCGGAGGTGGCGGTGGCGACACCGATTCCCTCGATCCGCCGCCCGGTGCCGAAACCCGCGCAGGCACGGTCGAGAACGTCTATCTCGCTTCGGGCGTGGACGGCGAACAGATCGCTTTCACCGTGATCGAACCGGAGACCTTTGCCGAAGGCGCGAAGTATCCGCTGATTCTGCATAGCCACGGCTACGGCGGCTCGCGCCAGAGCACGCGCCCGACCGAAGGTCTGCTGGCGGACCTGTCTGCCGCCGGCTTCGGCATCATCTCCATCGACCAGCGCGGTCACGGTGAGTCCGGCGGCACCATCCGCATTCTCGATCCCAATCTCGAAGGCCAGGACAACCTGCAGATCATCGACTGGGCCGAGGACAATCTGGACTGGCTCGCCTACCGCGACGGCAATCTGCTGCTCGGCGCAACCGGCGGCAGTTACGGCGGCGGCTTTCAGCACCTGATCTATGCGATCGATCCCGAGCATCGCCTGGACGCGATCGCACCGGAAGTCACCTGGAACGACCTGCGCTACAGCCTCTACTCGGGCGAGGCCTTCAAGAGCTACTGGGCCACGCTGCTGTCGGTGGGCGGCGGCCTCAATCAGGATCCGGAGGTCGATGCCGGCCTGGTGCAGGGCATCGCGACCAATACGCTCAGCGAAGACCAGCAGGCCCTGCTCTATCAGAACAGTCTGGCCTCGTACTGCGCGCTCGGCACGCTGACCGAGATCGACGCGCTCTACTGGCAGTCCGCGCGCGACACCCTGTTCAACCTCAACGAGGCCTACGCCAACTATCGCTGCGTGGAAGCACAGGGTGGCGACGTGCGCCTGCTGGTCAAGGCGCCGGGCCATGATTCCGGGGGGCTCGAAGCCTGCGGCAAGCTCGACAAGAATCGCGCGATTCTCGGCTGGTATCAGGAAAAGCTGCGCGGCGTATCCGGTGCCGACGATGACATCCCCGAGTTCTGTTTCCACCTTGGCGATGACGGCGAGGATGGCGTGGTGCCGGACGAACTGCCGGAGGCCACGCAGGTGTTCCAGGTGCCGCCGACCTCGATCACACCGTCCAATGCCAATGTGTTTCGCAAGCGCATACCGCTGACCACGATCGGTGCCGGTGGCGCCGTGATGATTGGCCTGCCCGAAATCAGCATGACGGTCACCGATGCCGTGCTCGGCGCGCCGCAGCTCGGCGACCCGATCCTGTTCGTCGGCCTGGGCCGCCGCGCGCCGGGCGAGAACAGCGACACGCTGATCATGGGCAATCAGGTCCGACCATTCCGCGGCTACGGCATGTTCGAAGATGAACTCACCGGCGTCTCGGTGCGGCTCGACGAAGGCGATGAAATCAGCCTGTTGCTCTATCCGTCATTCGTTGCGCGCTATGCGGGTTCGGCCTCCACAATCGGCGCGCCGGTCACGGTGGAGGCGGTGGTGGGCCTGCCGCTGTTCGACGGCGACCTGCCGCAGGCGCCAGCCAACTAGCGCCGCTGGCGAAGCTGCGTGGCGGCGGTGTGATGCCGCCGTCACGCCGTATCACCGGGGGTCCGCTATGCTTGGATGCCCCTGTTGCCCAAGGCCCTAGTCATGAAATCCGCTCGATTCGTCGGCGGCACCGTCCTTTTCGGCGCCGCGTTGCTACCCGCCACTGCGTGGTCGGAGGCCCCGAAAACGGGCTTGTGGAAGATCACGATGCAGGGCTCCAGCGCCGAGCACGAAAATTTCGACTGCGTGACCGACGAGGAAGTGGCGAAGTTCGAAAGCGGTGGCTGGGATTCGTTCGAACCGCCCTACGAGAACTGCGAGACCACCGATCGCAAGCAACGCAGCGACGGCTTCTCGGTGGAGTACCTGTGTAACAGCGAACATCAGAAAGGGACCGGCAGCATGAGCATGACGCTCAGCGATTCCGAGCACTGGACGATGACGATGAACTTCAAGGGCAGCCTGAGCATGCAGCCGGATGCCAAGCCGATGCCGATCGACGTGGACATGAAGGTCGACGCAGCCTGGTCGGGTCCGGATTGCGGCCAATACGCGGACCAGGACGAGTGACCCGGCACCGGGGGACTTCATGCGGCTACTGAAAGCAACCGGCGTAACGCTGTTGGTGCTGGCCGTGGCATTGGTCTGGACTTTTCTGCCACAACGGCTGGATTTCGAAGCGATGTCGGCTGAGCTGTTGCCGCCGGCGAATCCGCCCGCGGAGATGAAGCTGAGTCTGCTGCCGACCGGACGCATGCATTCCCAGGCGATCTTCGCCTATCGCGGCGGCTCGCCATTCGACGCGCGTGATTTTTCGATGAGCGGCATCCTCGTGCAGCACCCGCGCGGCGACCTGCTGTTCGATACCGGTTTCGGACGGCACGTGGTGGACCACGCCGAAACGCTGCCGCTGCTGATGAAGCTCACCACTCGTTACAGCGTCGGCACACCGATCGCCGATCAGTTCTCGGCGCACGGCTACGAACCCGCCCAACTGGCCGGCATCGTGCTCACGCATGCGCATTGGGACCACATCAGCGGCGTTCCGGATCTGCCGGGCGTGCCGGTGTGGCTGGATACGGCGGAGCAGTTGTTCATCGATGGCGACAAGCCGATGGCGCAACTTGCACACAGCCTGTTGCCGATGCCGACCCGCACCTACGGCTTCGATGAAAAGCCGTACCTCGGTTTCGCGCGGAGCTTCGATGTCTGGGGCGACGGCTCGATCGTGCTGGTGCCGGCTGGCGGCCATACGCCGGGTTCGGTCATCGCGTTTCTGAATCTGCCGTCCGGCAAGCGCCTAGCCCTGATCGGCGACATCGCCTGGCAGACCGAGGCGATCGAGATTCCTGCCGAACGTCCCTGGGTATCGCGCATGCTGGTCGACGACGACGCCGGCGCGGTGCGCGAACAGCTGCGTCATCTCGCCGCGATCCATCAGCGCTTTCCGGAAATCCAGATGGTGCCGGCGCACGATGCCCGGCTCGCCGCAGGTCTGCCGCAGTTTCCGGAAACGACGCGCTGAACGCGCATCGACGCCTTCAACCCGGCTTCACGGCCTCGTTCGTTCTGCGCTGATCGGCCGGCACTTCGAGATCTTCGGACTTCGCGGTGCGCGCCTTCGCCACCAGATTGCGGAACAGTCGGCGCTGCGGAGCCAGATAGGGCAGGTACTCGGGGTGCCATTGCACGCCGATCAGGTATTGCTCGTCGGTCGATTCGATCGCCTGAACGAAGCCGTCCAGATCGCGTGCCGCGACATCCAGGTTCTTGCCGGGACGCTCCACGGCCTGATGGTGCAGGCTGTTGATGCGCCAGCGCGTACGCCGCAGGATGCGGTGCAACTCCTGCTGCACGGTTCCGATCGCGGACTTGGTGGGCAGGATGCTGCGCCGGTTCGAGGTGCGCCGGCGCAGCCCACGGATGTCGCCGTACAGCGAGCCGCCGCGCATCACGTTGATCAGCTGCGCACCGCGACAGATTCCGAGTATCGGCAGATTGGTACGCAGTGCGCGATCGATGATCTCGAGTTCGAAGCGGTCGCGCCGTGTATCGATCTTGGCGACGCCGTCGTCGCTGCCGCCATACAGACTGGGGTCGATATCCGACCCGCCGCCGATGATCAGGCCATCAAAACGGCGATGAACGCGTTCCGGCGGTGTGGACGGCGTCAAGCGCAGCGCGCGTGCGCCGGCCAGCCACAACTGCAGGCGCGTCGCCCACCATGCCAGCGGTACGCCACGATCCGAGCCGGTGACGGCGATCAGCGGCCGCTCAGCCACTGCGTCACCTTGTCACGCCAGCCAACGAAGTCGATGGAGTTCTCGGAGTCATGCGTACGCCAGGCGGCGCTCCACCGTTTCAGGCGCGCCTGGTCGTCGGCCAGCGCTTCGACCTGCACCCAGCGGTTCCACGGCGCGTGCAGCGACCATTGCGCATCGTCGATCTCCGAATTCGGCAAGCGATAGTGAAACGTCGGGCGCTTGTTGATCTTCTGATCCGGCACCTTGGCGCGGACGCGCGCCTCGTCGATCAGCGCGAACAGCGGCAGCATGTCCAAGGTGCGATTGCGCGTGGGATTGTGTTCGAGGTAGTCGTCGATCAGACCGTTCATGTCCGGCGCGTAGTCCGGCTGCAACAACAGCCGCAGATAGGCCAGCGGATAGTCGCGGATGAACGGCGACAATCGACGCGTGGGCGGAATCTGTTCCTGATCACGCAGCCAGTCCGTCAGGCAGGCGAAAGCCTGGAGGTGACGGCGGATGGTGTCGGCGTCCAGGGCCGGGAGCTCGGCATTGAATTGCAGGCCAAAGGCGTAGATCACCGAGGCACCGGTGCCGAGTGCGCCGGCCTCGCGCAGTGCCGTCACGGTATCGTCGAGCCGCGCCAGCTGACTGATCGGCAGCGGCGGACAGACCAGCTCGGCCGGGATTACGGTTTCCGCCAGACCCAGCAGTGCGTCTTCCGCATAGCGCTCCACAGCCGCCCACAATTCACTGACTTCCTCGCTGTCGCTTTTCTTGCGGTCATGCAGCCAGCGTGCATCGAACTCGATTCGATAGTCGCCGAAGTCCGCCTCGCGCACGTCGATCAGCAGGCGGTCATGCGCATCGATGCTGCCGCCATGAACGGACTGCACGCAGTGTGCGATCTGCTCCAGGGAGATGCCGGACATTTCCAGCTCGACGCCAACGCGGCGTTCCTCGCCGTCGGCATTGTGGCGCCGTGGCGGCATTTCGTATCCGGTGCTCATCACTCAATAAAAGGGCGGGTCGTATCGCTCTGCACGATACGACCCGCCGGATGTCCCGCGGATGAACGACGCAGGCGGTGGCTCAGCCCAGCCCGACCGGAACGAAGATGCGGACGTTGCCGCGCTGGATCAGCAGCGCCACGCGGTCGTCGTGTTTGCCGACGATCTTGCGCATCTGCTCGGCGCTGCTGACTTCCTGGCCGTCGATCGACAACACGACATCGCCACGCTGGATGCCCGCCTCGGCCGCCGGGCCGGAGGCTTCCTCGACCAGCATGCCGGCCAAGAGGCCCGACGCGCGCTGTTCCTCGGGTGACAGCGGACGCACCGCGAGACCGAGCCGGGCGTCGCCGCTCGGATCGTCAGTGCCGTCGGCGGAGGCGACCTCGCTGAGCGCGCCGAGCTTGGCGACCACGGTCTTGGTCTTGCCGTCGCGCCACACTTCGAGTTCCGCCTTGTCGCCGGGCGAGGCCAGTCCGACGCGAGACGACAGATCACCGGCCGCGCGGATCGGCACGCCGTTGTACGAGAGCAGCACGTCACCGGCCTTGAGGCCCGCCTTTTCTGCGGCACTGTCGGATTCGACCTTGGCCACCAGCGCGCCGGCCGGCTCCTTGAGACCGAAGGACTGTGCCAGCGACTGGTTCACGCCCTGGACCGACACGCCGAGTAGGGCGTGCTCGACCTTGCCGTGCTTCACCAGCTGATCGCTGATGTGCATGGCCACGTCGATCGGAATCGCGAAGGACACGCCTTCGTAGCCACCCGTGTTCGAATAGATCTGGGAATTGATGCCGACCACCGCGCCGCTGGCGTCGAACAGCGGACCGCCCGAATTGCCGGGATTGACGGCTACGTCGGTCTGGATAAACGGCACGAAGGCATCGTTCGGCAGCGAACGCGCCTTGGCGCTGACGATGCCGGCGGTGGCGCTCTGTTCCAGGCCGTAAGGCGCACCGATTGCCAGCACGTAGTCGCCAACGCCCAGCGCCTCGGGGTTGCCGGTACGGACCGTGGGCAGCCCCTTGGCCTCGATCTGTATCACCGCGATGTCGGTGGCTTCGTCGCTGCCGAGCACCTTGGCCTCGTACTCGTGATTGTCCGACAGCTTGACGGTGACCTTGGTCGCGTCCGCGACCACGTGCGCATTGGTCAGGATCAGACCGTTCTCGCGCACGATGAAGCCGGAGCCGAGACCACGCGTCGGCACGCGGGCCTGCGGCGACATGCCCGGCTGCCCGCGGAAGAACTGCGAGAACGGGCTGTTCTCGCCAAACGGATTCTGCATCTGCGGCGCCTTGGCTTCACCGACCGTGGTGATGCCGACCACCGTGGAGGCGTTCTGCTCGACGATGGCGCGATAGTTCGGCGCGGTCATCATCGGAATTGGCTGCTTGTCGCTGAGCGGCCTCAAGGGCGAAGCACTGGCGACCATGGTGACGGTCGGCGACGCATCGGTCGGCGTCAGCGTGTCCGGAACCACCGCGCCGAGCGCGGCGCCGGCCGCGACCAGGCCGGCGGCGGCGATTGCACAGCTTGTCTTGCGTAACTGCATCGGTGAACTCCCGAATCTGCTGTTGTGGTGGATGCACTCTGGAGCCGGATTCTTAAAGAAGTCTTAGGACCGCTCGCGCAGCGACTGTGTCCGTCATCGGTGCGGTTCTTGCGAAACCGGTGACATGGGTGAATTCACACGGTTTCAACAAGCTTCGGCTCAGGACGCGCGTGCGATGATGGCGCCCATGCCCGAACCCTCTTTCCGCAATTCCGGCACTGCTGGCCGCGACGGTGTTGATCGTCGCGGGACGCAGGCCGAAGCACAACCCGAATCACGGCTCGGCGCGAACATGCGCCATCGCGTGGAACACGCCGTCGAAGACGCTTCGCGCGAAATTCGTCGTCATGTGCCGCCGGCGCTGTACTCGCTCGGCGAAGAGGTCGCGCACGCGATCACGCATGGCGTCGGGGTGATGCTGGGGATCGCCGGTCTGGCGATACTGGTGGCGCGCGCCGCACTCTATGGCGACGCCCTGCACATCGTCAGCAGCGCTATTTTCGGCGCCTCGCTGATCATTCTGTACACGGCTTCCACGCTCTATCACAGCGTACCGCCCTCACGCGCCAAGGAAATCCTGCGCGTGATCGATCATGTTTCGATCTATCTGCTGATCGCCGGAACCTACACGCCGTTCACGCTGGTCACGCTCAACGGCCCCTGGGGCTGGTCGCTGTTCGGCGTGACCTGGGGGCTGGCAGCGGTCGGCATCGTCTTCAAACTGTTCTTCACCGGCCGCTTCGAGGCCTTGTCCGTTGGAATCTATCTGGGCATGGGCTGGTGTGCCGTGGTCGCGATCAAGCCGCTGCTGGATTCGCTGGGCACCGGCGGACTATTGCTGCTGCTCGGCGGCGGCCTTTGCTACACCGGTGGGGTCGCGTTCTATCTGTGGAAGCGGCTCAGCTATCACCACGCGATCTGGCACAGCTTCGTGCTCGCCGGCAGCGTGCTGCACTACTTTGCGGTGTTGTTCTACGTCTTGCCGGGCGGCGACTGAACCTGGAACGGCCAGCGATGCACCGTGGTGCCGGTGCGCGGATCGAAGGCTGCCGCGATCAACGCCGCGGCGACCTCGTCCGCCTGGACCGGACGCATTGGCGCCAGAGCGCCACGAAACAGCGGTGCCAGCAGCGGTGCGACGGCCTGACCGAAGGATTCGAGCGGACGCTGTTCGCTGCGATCCCCCAGCAGCAACGAGGGTCTGAGAATGTGCACGGCGCTGTAACCGACATCCGATACCGCCTGTTCCATGCGCGCCTTGACCCGCGAATAGAACGCCAGTGAGCGGGCATTCGCTCCGTAGGCGGACACGACCATGAAACGCGAGGCACCGGCGGCGTGCGCGGCACGCGCAAACGCCATCACCAGGTGATAGTCGACGTGCTCGAACGCGGCGCGTGAGCCGGCACGCTTGAGTGTGGTGCCGAGGCAGCAATAGGCATCGTCGGCCGGCAGAGCCGGCACGAGCGCCATCAGGTCATCGAAATCGGTTCGCAGCCATTTCAGCTTCGGGTGCTCGAACGGGTTCGCCTGGCGCGTCAGCGCGATCACGCGCCCATAGCGCGGATCATCCAGCAGCCGCTGCAGGCAGCACCGCCCGACCAGGCCGGTGGCGCCGGCGATGACCGCGATGCGCGGAACGATCTCTGTCATAAACTGGGGCTCTCCATTGTTTTCCGGCTGCCTGCGGGCGGTCGCCGCATCGACCGAAGACCGACATGACCGTCCCTTTCGAACTTCACGAACGCCTCGCCGCCGACACCTCTAGTCTGGGCGAATTGCCGCTGTCACGTCTGCTGATGAGCCACGACGGGCGCTATCCCTGGTTTCTGCTGGTGCCGCGCATTGCCGGCCTGCGTGAACTGCACGAGCTGGACGATGCCGGCCGCCATCGGCTCAGTGACGAATCGGCGGCGCTGTCACGCGCGCTGCTGAAGGTTTTCGGCGGCGACAAGCTCAATGTGGCCGCCATCGGCAATCTGGTGCCGCAACTGCACCTGCACCATGTGGTCCGATTCGCGGATGACGATGCTTGGCCGGCCCCGGTGTGGGGCCATTCGCCGCCGCTGGCCCTGGCGGATGACGAGGCACAGCGGCGCCGGCAGGCGGTGTCCGCATCCTTGCGGGCGGCCGGCATCGCGCTGCGCACGGACTGAGCCTGCCGTGCGGCGCGGCAGGCTGCTAGACTCCGTAGACAGCTCAATCGACACGGTGCAGCAAAGCAGAGCGGAATCCACCGCCCATGCTGCCTGACGATTCTTGGGGAATGGTGCAGACCTTGCACCGGGGAGACGGGCGCATGGGGTCTTGCGCCCGTTTTTTTGGATCCGAAATGCTGCGGCGCGTCAATGCGTTACCGTATGCTGTGCGCACGCGCGGTGGAGCCCGCCTATCTCGATCCAAGGAGAACATTCGATGATGCAATCGGTCGCAGGCAAGAAGATTCTGATCACCGGCGCCGCCATGGGCATGGGCCGACTCTATGCCGAGCTGGCGATTCGCGAGTCGGCCGCCGCGGTGGTGCTTTGGGATATCAACGAGACCGCGTTGACGGAAACCGCCGAGTCGCTGCGCGCACAGGGCGGTACGGTGCATTCCTACGTCGTGGATGTCTCCAGCCTTGAAGCCATCGAGGACGCTGCGGCGAAAGTGCGTGCCGAGGTTGGCGATATCGAGCTGCTGTTCAACAACGCCGGCATCGTACGCGGACGCTTCTTCTGGGAACACGACCACCGCCGCGACACCTTTCTGACGATGGCGATCAACTCCTTGGCGATCATGTACATCGCGCGTGAGTTTCTGCCGGGCATGATCGCCTCCGGCAGCGAATGCCGTGTGGTCAACATCGCATCGGCGGCCGGGCTGGTCTCCAATCCAAAGATGAGCGTCTACTGCGCCTCCAAATGGGCGGCGATCGGCTGGTCCGATTCGGTGCGACTGGAGCTGGAGCAGGCCGGGCACCGTCACGTCAAGTTCACCACGGTGTGTCCGAGCTACATCAGCACCGGCATGTTCGACGGCGCCAAGGCGCCCCTGCTGACGCCGATCCTGACGCCCGAGTATGTGGTCAACCGCGTCTGGCGTGCGATGAAGCTCGGCAAGCCATTCCTGACCATGCCGTTCATGGTGCGGCTGTCGATGCTGTTCCGCGGCCTGTTGCCGATCCGCGTCTGGGACTGGGTCGGCGGAAAATTCTTCGGCGTGTACAAGTCCATGGAGGACTTCCACGGGCGGCCGACGGTCTGAAAACTTCACTGCGCCGCAGCGCGATACGCGGGCCGTTTTGAGGACACGCCCTGTCACCTGCGCACGGCTACACTAGGCGTAAGGAAGCTACCAAAACAACAGGCCGTTAGAGGAGGAGAGGCAGGTGAACTATCTGGTGACCGGGGGAACGGGATTCATCGGGCGTTTTCTGATTGCACGATTGCTGCAGCGTGAAGACGCCCAGGTGCACGTGCTGGTCCGGGAAGGCTCCACCGCCAAGTTCGACGGGCTTGTCGAACGCTTCCCGGAACAGGCCAGGCAACTGCATGCCGTGCATGGCGACGTGACGCAGGACGGGCTGATGTCGGCCGCCGCGCGCCGGAAGCTGGTCGGCAAGATCGACCACGTGTTTCATCTGGCGGCCGTGTACGACATGAACATGGACGACGCCACGGCCGATCGTGTCAACAACGAGGGCACGCGCAACCTCGTGAACTTCGTCAACGGCCTGGGCGGCAATGTTCGCCTGCATCATGTGTCCAGCATCGCCGTGGCCGGCGGCGGTTACGTGGGTCGTTTCAGCGAGGCAATGTTCGACGAGGGTCAGGATCTCGACCATCCGTACTTCCGCACCAAGTTCCAATCGGAAAAGATCGTTCGCGAAGAATCCAGTGTGCCGTTCCGGGTGTACCGGCCCGGCACCGTCGTCGGTTCGTCCGAAACCGGCGAGATGGACAAGGTCGACGGCCCCTACTATTTCTTCAAGACGATCCAGCGCATCCGCGACGCCGTGCCGAAATGGCTGCCGCTGATGGGCGTGGAGGGCGGCCACGTTCCCGTGGTTCCGGTCGACTACGTAGCCGCGGCGATGGACGAACTCGCCCACCGCGACGGCCTGGACGGGCAAAGCTTCCACCTCGTGCAGCGCAATGCGCCGACCGTGGGTGATCTCATTCAGTTGCTGCTCGAAGCCGCACATGGCCCCGAGATCACCAGAAACGTGGACCTGCCGCCGCTGAGCCTGCCGCGCAGCGTGCGCCGGGTTTCGCGCTCCGTGACAAGCCGGCTGCCGATCGACATCGAACGCACGGTATCCAGGACCATCGGCATTCCGGTTTCGGTGCTGGGCTACATCAACAATCGCGCGATCTTCGACGATCGCAAAACGCGTGCTGCGCTCAAGGACAGTGGCATCAAATGCCCGGAGTTCCACGACTACGTGGAACGCCTGTGGCACTACTGGGAGGCGCATCTGGATACGCATGTGCGTCTGCCGCCGGAACTGCCGCGCAAGGTCGCCGGCAAGGTCGTGCTGATCACCGGCGCCTCCAGCGGTATCGGCTTCACCACCGCCAAGAAACTGGCGGCGGCCGGCGCGCGCGTGATCATGGTGGCGCGCAAGCCGACCAAGCTGGAGGAAGCACGCCAGACGCTGCTCAACTTCGGCAGCGAGGTCTACGCCTATCCCTGCGATCTGGCGGACATGAA
This sequence comes from Gammaproteobacteria bacterium, assembly GCA_022599775.1. Classification (GTDB taxonomy): domain Bacteria; phylum Pseudomonadota; class Gammaproteobacteria; order Nevskiales; family Nevskiaceae; genus Banduia. The sequence continues at coordinate 23,659 of JAHZLQ010000046.1, read as the reverse complement.
CGCCGTAGACCAGCTCGGCCAGCAGGTGCTGAAGGATTTCGGCCATGTCGACATTCTGATCAACAACGCCGGGCGTTCGATCCGTCGGGCGGTCGCCGAATCCTATGGACGCTTCCATGACTTCGAACGCACCATGGAGCTCAACTACTACGGCGCGGTACGGATGATCATGGCGCTGCTGCCGACGATGTCGAAGCGGCGTCAGGGACACATCATCAACATCTCGTCGATCGGAGTGCTCGCCAACGCCGCCCGCTTCTCGGCGTACGTTGCCAGCAAGGCGGCGCTGGACGCGTTCACGCGCTGCCTGTCGGCCGAAATCCGCGGGCGCAATATCCACACCACCGCGATCTACATGCCGCTGGTGCGCACACCGATGATCGCGCCGACCAAGATCTACGACTACGTGCCAACCTGGTCGCCGGACGACGCCGCCGACACCGTGATGCGCGCGATCATCAAGCGGCCGAAGTCGATCGCCACGCCGCTGGGCACAGCGGCGGCGCTGAGCTACGCGATGTGGCCCAAGGTCAACGACTACGTGCTGTCCAAGGGCTTTCAGCTGTTTCCGTCCTCAAGCGCTGCCAAGGGAGGGCGCAAAGGCGGCGAAAAGCCGACGCTGGAACAGGTGGTGTTCGCCAATCTGTTCAAGGGCGAGCACTGGTAACCCAGGTCTCGATCTGCTTGGCAGGGACGCCGGGCCATGAATTCACGACGCATCCGTCCGGCACTACTGATCGCACTTGGCCTGCATGCCGCAGGCGTGATCGCCGGGCTCGGCGTGCTGGAACATCGCGGCCGACCACCTGCCATTCCGATACGGCTGGCACCGCCGGCCGTGGCCCTGCAGCTTTCGAACGAAATCGGGATTGAGCGGGTGCAGGGCTCCGTGCCCGCCACGCGGCAGGCGGGCCTGCGGCCGCTGGACCTGCAGATGAGTCAGCGCCTCGGGTCCGCAGCGCAGGCACGAGCGGTCCGCACGTCCTCCACTCTGGAAATGCGGAAATTGCCGATGCGAACCACGGTCGCCGTTCCGATCGATCTCGCCAAGGCGGTGCTGGCGGACGCGGCCGGCCTGGATGCCGAATGGCGGCAGATGCCGGCGCAGCACGATCCGCTGACAGGGCCGGAACCGCCGATCGGTGCTTCAACGCCCAACAAGCACGCGTTCTATTCGCGCGCCACGGCTCAACTGTTCAGGGTGAATCAGGACGTGCTGGAAGCGGTGGCCGCAGCCCGTGGCCGCAGCGGGCGCCACAGCACCGTGGAAGTGTGGCTCGCAGTGAACCGGCAGGGGCGCGTGATCGATACGCGCGTGGTTCGCAGCAGCGGCTACGCCGATCTCGACCGGGCCGCCGTGGGAATGGTGCTTGCGGCGTCGCCGTTGCCACGCATGTCCGAGGACATGACGCAGCAACGCGCCGAATTCAATATCCCGATCGTGGTCGTACGGTAAGGCTTCTTAGGCGCTGGCGACGAGCCGCTCGCGTCGCTGCGCCACGGCGCCGGCCAGTTCGCGCAGGACCTGGGCGGTGTCATCCCAGTGAATGCAGGCGTCGGTGACCGACTGACCGTAGACCGCGTCCGGTCCGATCTCCTGACGCCCTTCGACCAGATGACTTTCGATCATCACGCCGATGATGCGCTGGTCGCCGCCGGCGATCTGGTTGCCGATGTCCTGGGCCACGGCGAGCTGGCGCTTGTGCTGCTTCTGGCTGTTGGCGTGCGAGCAGTCGATCATCACCTGCTGCGGCAGACCGGCCTTGGCCAGCGCCGCGCAGCTGGCTTCCACACTGGCGGCGTCGTAGTTGGTGCCGCTGGAGCCGCCGCGCAGGATCAGATGACAATCGGCATTGCCGGCGGTTTCGAAGATTGCGACTTCCCCGGTCTGCGTCAGCGACAGGAAGCGGTGCGGACTGGACGCCGACTGGCAGGCGTCGACCGCGACCTTGACGCTGCCGTCGGTCCCGTTCTTGAAGCCCACCGGACACGACAGACCCGAGGCCATCTCACGGTGCAGCTGCGATTCCGTGGTGCGGGCACCGATCGCGCCCCAGGCCACGAGGTCCGCGAGGTACTGCGGCGTGAGAATATCGAGGTATTCCACACCGGCCGGCATGCCCTGTTCGGCGAGTGTCAGCAACAGGCTGCGCGCGGTGCGCAGGCCCTTGTCGATGTCGTAGCTGTCGTTGAGATCGGGGTCGTTGATCAAACCCTTCCAGCCGACGGTGGTCCGCGGCTTCTCGAAATACACGCGCATCACGATCAGCAGATTCTTCGAGAACTGCTGTTTGGCCGCGGCCAGGCGCTGCGCGTATTCCAGCGCTGCGCGCGTGTCGTGGATCGAACACGGCCCGACCACGACCAGCAGACGGTCGTCACGACCGGCGAGCACGTCCTGAATCTGCGCGCGCGTCTCGGACACGGTCTGGGCGGCGCTGTCCGACAGCGGATACTCGGCCTGCACCTGTGCCGGCATGGAGACCGGACGGATGGTCTTGATACGCAGGTTTTCGGTGACGCGTTTCATGGCAACAACCGCGGTTAGCACAAACGGGGCGGGGATGCTATCAGAGCCCGCACTGTCACGCAGCCGTAGCGGCGCACGGCCACCGCTTTCGGCTAATCTGCCGGACTTCGATTTCGGCGGTCTGGGGCAACACCGATGTTTGGACGATTAGGGGCAAGGATTCTGCTGTCGGCCGCACTGGGCCTGATCCCGCTGAGCGCACAGGCGGACCGCTTCATGAACCTGCGCAACGAAGCGGCACTGGCGCGTGGATTCGGCCTGCCGGCGCTGGGGCGCGCGCATCTGGCCGAGGGCGATGCCTGGATTCTGAGTGCCGATCTCAGCAACGAATATCACGCCTCGCAGGACGGCGGCTCCGCCTTGCTGCTGGACGGCGAAACCGCGCGCTACGCGATCACGTACCGGCGCCGTATCGGCGCCCGACTGGAACTCGGCGTGGAACTACCGCTGCTGCACCAGAGCGGCGGTTTCATGGATTCGGGGATCGAGAACTGGCACGACTGGTTTTCGCTGCCCAATGGCGGGCGCAACGAAGCCGAGCAGGATCAGTACCGCTATCGCTATGTGGAATCCGGAGAGACTCTGCTCGATGTCACCGATCGCGGCACGCGACTGGGTGAGGCGCGGCTGCTCGCGGCCTGGGCGCTGGGTGCGGACACCGCCTTGCGTGGCGCAATCAAGCTGCCGACCGGCGATGCCGACCGACTGTCCGGCAACGACGCCGTCGCGCTCTCGGCCTGGCTCGACCATGCCTGGCAGCGTGGCGCCTGGTCCGCCTATCTCTCGGGCGGCGGACTCTATGCCGCGCAAGGCGAAGTGCTCCGCGAGCACCAACGCCGATGGGTCGCACTGGGCGGTGCCGGCCTGGGCTGGCAGGCTTGGCCGGCGTTGCGGTTCCTGGTCCAGCTCAACGCCCATTCGGCGCTGTACGAAAACGTGGAGGACGACATCCTGCGCCGCGCCGGACTTCAGCTCGGCATCGGCGCGGCGATTCGCCTGTCGCCGGTCAGCGAATTCCAGATCGGCTTCCAGGAAGACCCGGTCGTCGCCAGTTCCCCGGATTTCTCGCTGCATTTCGCGCTGGCGTTCGAGTAGCCGCCGCTGTTTGGGCATCGAATTAATTGATCGGAAAGTTCAGATTTTTTGCTAGCATCGCCGGGTGAAACTCTCCCTGGACGCGCTGCGTACGCTGGAAGCGATCGCCGAATACGGCAGCTTCGCCGGTGCCGCCAATGCCCTGCATCGCGTGCCGTCGGCGCTGACCTACACCATCCAGAAGCTCGAAGCCGATCTCGGCGTGCGCCTGTTCGAACGCAGCGGCCGGCGCGCGGAACCGACCGCGGTTGGCCGGGCGCTGGTCGAGGAGGCGCGCGGACTGCTGCGCCAGGCCGAACGCGTGGAGAGCCGCATCAAACGCCTGTCCGAAGGCTGGGAGGCGGAGCTGGCGATCGCCGTCGATGGCCTGGTACCAATGGAATGGCTGTTTCCGATGATCGAGGACTTCGATCAACAGGGCGCCGGCACACGGCTGCGCCTGATGCAGGAACTGATCGGCGGCCCCTGGGATGCGCTGATCGACCGGCGCGTCGATGTGGCGGTGGCCGCCGGCGAAACACCGTCCGGCTATGGTTTGACCAGTCGCGTCATCGGTGAGGTCGAATGGGTCTATGTATTGGCCCCCGTGCACACACTGGCCGATGCGACCGAGCCGCTCACGGAAAGCGTTCTGCGCGAGCACCGCGCCGTGGTCGTGGCCGACAGCTCGCGCCGCCTCAGCGTGGGCACCAGCGGCGTTCATCCCGGCCAGCCGACGCTGACGGTGTCCACGCTGGAACACAAGATCGCCGCGCAGATTCGCGGACTCGGTGGTGGCTTCCTGCCGCTGCATCTGGCGCGGCCGCATATCGAAGCCGGGCGGCTGCGGCTCAAGGCGGTGGAAACCCCGCGGGAGCCCCTGACCCTGCGTGTGGCCTGGCGCGGCAGCGAAGCCGGGCGCGGTGTGCAATGGATCCGTGAATGGCTGTTGCACTCGGGCGATATCTGTACGCGATTGCGCGAACTGTCGGGTTGATACGTTATAACATTATGTGCAGAATGCCGATCTCCTGATTTCCCTTCGAGGACTGGCCTATGCACCGGCGTCATTCAGCCGTCACCCTGGGTTTGCTGAGCGCGCTGTGCGCGAGCCTGGCAAACGCCCAATCGAATGCTGCGCAGCCTTCGTCCACGAATGAGGACGGCAGTACGCAACTGGAAACGGTCGTCGTGGAATCCGGCCCCTTCGGGGGTCGCGGTGACGACGAACTGACGCGACCGGTCGACGTGATCTACGGCGACGCGCTGGCCCGCAAGAACAAGGCGACGATCGGCGATCTGCTGTCGGAGGAACCCGGCGTGGCCAACTCGGGTTTCGGTCCCGGCGTCGGCCATCCGGTGATTCGCGGACAGAGCGGGCCGCGCGTTTCGATCCTGCAGAACGGCATCGGCAGCATGGATGCGTCCTCGGTCAGCGCCGACCACGCGGTGGCGCTCGACCCCGGCGGTGCCGAGCAGGTCGAGATCATCAAGGGACCGGCCACGCTGATCTACGGCAGCGGCGCGATCGGCGGGATCATCAATGTCGTCGACGACCGGCTCCCGGACGAAATCAGCCGCGGACTGTCCGGTGCCGGGGACTTCGCGTTCGCCGACAACGCCGACGAACGCAACGGCAGCCTCAAGCTGGGCTATGGCACCGACGCCGTGCAGTTCAATGCCAGCTACGGCTACCGCCGCGCCGACGATTTCGAGATTCCCGGCTATGCCGATGCCGACGGCGAAGGCGAACGCGGCGTCCTTGAAAACAGCGATGTCGATACGCAAAGCGGCAGCGCTTCGGTGTCCTGGATCACGCCGATGCATGTGCTCGGCTTCGCCGTCAGCCGCTTCGACACGCTGTATGGCGTGCCGGGGCACGAGCATGGCGACGAGGAAGGCGATGAAGGCGTGGCCGAGGAGGAAGGCAACGGCACGCACATCGATCTCGACCAGACCCGCTACGACCTGCGCGGCGACTGGATCGAACCCTTCGCCGGCCTCGAGAAGATCAAGCTGCGTGCCGGCTACAACGACTACGAGCACGCCGAAATCGAGGGCAGCGGCGAAGTCGGGACCCTATTCAAGAACAAGGCCTACGAGGCGCGCGTCGAACTTCTGCACGCTGCCGTCGCCGGCTGGCACGGTGAAGTCGGTTCGCAGCTGTCACACCGCGACTTCAAGGCGATCGGTGAGGAAGCCCTGGTGCCGCCGACGATCGCGCGTAACCTTGGCCTGTTCGTTGTCGAAGAACATCCGTTCGGCGACGGCCATCGCCTCGAACTCGGTGCGCGGGTCGAACGTGCCTCGGCGGAAGCCAACGGCACCCAACCGAACACCGACGCGACCCTGCCCGACCTCGATTTCACGCCCCTGAGCCTGTCCGCCGGCAGCGTGTTCGCCCTGGGCCACGACTATCACCTGCGCTTCAATCTGGCACGTTCACAACGCGCGCCCACCACCGAGGAGCTTTATTCCTTCGGCGCACATGAAGGCACCAAGGCCTACGAACGTGGTGATGTCGATCTCGATGTGGAAACCTCCAACAACGTGGAACTCAGCCTGGAGCGTCACCACGGACGATTTCGCAGCAGCGCCAGCGTCTACTACAACCGCATCGACGACTATATCTACGAAAAGCCGGTGGATCTTGGCCTGAACGTGGACGGCTCCGGCACGGCGTCCAGCGACGGCATCGCCGACCGGGTGGACGACGAAGGCCATTTCGATCCGGACGGAGAGCTGGTGCTCTATGACTATGAGCAAAGCCGCGCCACGTTCTACGGCCTGGAAGCGCAAGCCGAATACGCGCTGCTGCAACAGGGTCCGTTCAAGCTCGACGGTCGAATCTTCTTCGACACTGTGCGTGGCGAACTCGACGGCGGCCGTGAGCTGCCGCGCATCACACCCTCACGTCTTGGCGGCGGTCTGGATGCCTCGTTCCGCCAGTGGAGCGCCTCGCTGGCCCTGACGCATGTCGACGAACAGGATCGCGTGGCCGCGCTGGAAACCGAGACCGGGGGATACACGCTGCTGTCGGCCGACCTCGGTTACCGACTGCACTATGGAACGGGAATGGCGACGTTCTATCTGCGCGGCCGCAATCTGCTCGACGAGGAAGCGCGTGAGCACACCTCGTTCCTGAAGGACTTGGCGCCACTGACAGGCCGTACCCTGATGGCCGGGGTTCGTTTCGAGTTCACCGGCGTGCAAGGACTGTAAGCTCCCCCGCAACGAATGCCGGAGCCTGGCAGCGGCACCCCGAAGCGATGCAGGCCAACCGGGCCACGCAGATTCCGACTCAAGTCGGCGGCTTGTCCGTAAATGGCGATACCGGGGCGGTATGCACGCAGATAACAAGAAGGGCGCCAATGGCGCCCTTCTTGTTTCAAACCTGAAGCCGGAGCTTAAGGCGTTTCCTCCTCGTCTTGTTCCGCGACGATGTCGGTGGTCGCGCACGCCGAGTAAACGTTGGTGGTGGCGAGCGCGGACAGCAGACCGGAGCTGAACGTCAGACGCAGTGCGTCGTATGGTTCGGCGGCGGGTTCGGGCAGCGTCACCAGAACCTGCTGCTCGTCACCGAGCAGTCCCAGCAGCGTCAGACGCAGGGGCGTGATTTCATTGGTGGTCTGCTGCTCTTCGCCGTCCAGCAGCGTCGTCACCGTCAGCTGTGAAACCAGTTCCGCGCTGAGCAAGGCGTTGGCCGGGCGCGAAATGATGAAGCCCGGCACGCCGCCAGCGGCGAACTCCGTACCTTCGGCGGCGCTCACGGTGATCTCGGTATACCCCTGCAGCAGACCCACCGGAATGATCATGTTGGCGAAGTTGTCGAAATCATCGTCGATCACGTTGATTTCATCGTCCACCAAGCAGCCCAGGCACAGCAGCAGATTGGGGCCGGTCTCGGCCAACACCGAAGCGCCATTGCTCTGCAGGAAGCGCGAAGTGCACTGGTCCGGCGTGACCGTCAGACTGGCACTGGCGCTGCGGTCTTCGTCGGCGATACCGGGCGACACCGCCGGCTGGAGCGTGGCGGTGATGGTGGTCTCGCCTTCACCGGTTCCGCTGGCAAGCCCTTCCGCGTCGACCGTGGCGACGTCTTCGTCTTCGCTGCTCCAATCGAGCTGCTCGTCGGGAATTTCCGCGGTGTTGCCATCGCTGTACGTGCCGATGGCAGTGAACTGCTGACTCAGACCGACACCAATCGTGGCTTCGTCAGGCTCGATGGCGGTGACCCCCACCAGCGCTGCGTCGGTTACGGTCACGCCGACCATGCCGGTCACGGTGGTGCCTTCGGTCGTGTTGGTGGCGGTCGCGGTCAGCGTGGTGCCGCCGGTGGTGACGCCGGTCACCGTGGTCGGATTGCCGATGTTCGGGTCCACCGTTGCGCGTGTCACGTTGCCCGAGGTCCAGGTCACCGTGGTGCCGTCCGTCAACTCACGCGGTTCCTCGCTTCCGGCGTAGATCCCGAGAACGGTGACGGTCTGTTCGGCGCCGACGGGCACCTCGACTTCCGAAGGTTCGAAGACCAGTTCCACCAGCAGCGGGCTCAGCACCGTGATCACGGCGGTCGCGGATTCACCGTCCTGCGAGGCCGTTACCGTGACCTGACCGCGGCTCAGGCCGGTGACCAGGCCGTCGTCGTCGACCGAGGCGATATCGGAGTCGTCGACCGACCAATCGGCGTCGATCGTGTCCGAATCCAGACCTTCCACGCCGGGTTGGCGCGTGAAGAATCCGGTCGCCGTCAACTGAATCGTATCGCCCGCAGCCACTTCACCGGTGGCCGGCGTCACTTCGATGTGATCGAGTTCCGGCGAGAAGTCTGGACTCTGAATCGAGTCGTCGCCGCACGCGGCCAAAGCCAGAGCGCTTAGCGCGATTAGCCAGCGAATACCTTTCATTTCGAAAACTCCCTTCACTTCCCGTGAACTCCGTAGCGACAATTGCGCCAAAAAGATTGTACGTTCGCCTCAAGGCCAATCATAATCTAGCAGCGAATGCCATAGATTAAAGTAACTACCGAACAAATCTTTCGCATTTGTTTTTCGTGAGCCGGTCATGAACTTGCGTTCTACTGGCCCACGTTCTGAAGAATTAGGGAGAACGACGATGTTGAGACAGGGATGGCTGATCCTGGCAGCCTTGATGGTTGCTTCGCCAATTTGGGCTCAGGACGAGCCAGACAATCGTTGGTACGTATCACCTTTGGTCGGCGGGGTCGTATCCGATCAGAGTGACTATGATTCCGGCATTGCTGCGTACATCACCGCGGGCCGACCGCTCAGCCAGTGGCTGACGCTGGAATTCGAGGGCCACTACGCAAAAATCGACGTTGACGATCTCACCAGCGACAACGACTACGAAAAGTACGGCGTAGGCGTTTCCGCGTTGCTGTTCCCGCTGGGGGCGAACGGCAGTCTCAAACCCTATTTGCTCGCCGGCATCGCCGGCCAGGGCATCAGCTTCCTGCAGGAAGACACCGGCTCGCTGGGTCTCACTGCCGGCGGCGGCATGATCCAGCAGCTCAGCAATCACTGGGACTTCCGTGTCGACCTGCGCTATGCGCTCGACATGGTGGCCGGCCAGGGCGTCGTCGAGGACGACACCTTCTACAACTGGATCGGCACGGTCGGTTTCCGTTATCGCATCGGCACCTGGCCCAACGATTCCGATCGTGACGGCGTGCCCGACAGTGCGGACGCCTGCCCCAACACGCCGCGTGGCGTTGCCGTGGGTCCCAACGGTTGCCCGCTCGACGGCGACGGCGACGGCGTACTCGACAAGGACGACCGTTGCCCCGACACCCCGCCGGGCGTGCCGGTCGGCGCCGACGGCTGCGAACGCGACAGCGATGGCGACGGCGTACCGGATTCGCTCGACAAGTGTCCGAATACGCCGGCCGGTGCCGCTGTCGATGCCGAAGGCTGTCCGCGTGACTCCGACGGCGATGGCGTGCCGGACTATGCCGACAAGTGCCCGAATACGCCGGCTGGTGTGCAGGTGGACGCCCGCGGTTGCCCGTTCGTCGACAAGGACGGTGACGGCATTCCGGATGCACAGGACAACTGCCCGGATACCCCGGCGGGTGTGCCGGTCGGCGAGGATGGTTGCCCGCTCGACAGCGACGGCGACGGCGTGCCGGACTACATGGACGAGTGTCCGAAGACACCGGCCGGGCTTGCGGTACTGCCGAACGGCTGCGCGCTCAAGGGCGACAAGCGTCTCGCCCGTCCGGGCGAGGCGGCCGATGCCGATGGATTCGCACTCGACCGCGACTTCATCCTGCATGGCGTGGTCTTCGAGTTCGACTCGGCACGCCTGACCGCCGAAGCCAAGCGCATCCTCGACGATGTCGCCGTGACGATGGAGGCCTATCCGGATGTGAAGGTGGATGTCGAGGGCCACACCGACGCGACCGGAACCGACGGCTACAACCAGGCGCTGTCGGAGAAGCGTTCATTGGCCGTGGTCGACTACCTCGTGTCCAAGGGCGTCGCTGGCAGCATGATGACGCCGGTCGGTTATGGCGAGTCGCGCCCGATCGCCAGCAACGCCACCGAAGAAGGCCGAGGCGAAAACCGCCGCGTGGTCTTCCGGGTGACCGACGAAGGCAGTTGATTCACGCCTGAGCGGAAGCGATCCAACCCTGGCACCGTGCAGACGGTGCCAGGGTTTTTTTGTGGGCTGCGCAAAGACAAGGGCTCCCGAGCCGTTTTTTGCGCTACCTTGTTGCCTTACCGGAACACTACAATCGGCGGCCCACGCGGGTCGCTTCGGGGGGAGAACGCGTGATGTTGCGAGCGGTGTGCCTGCTCATATCCGGTCTTCTGGCCTCATCGGCATTCGCTGCACCCGGTGACGGTTCCGGCGAAGCGGCCTGGTGGCTGTCGCCCATGCTCGGCGCGGCCACGGCAGACGGAGACCAGGGCGGCGCCGCGGCCCTTTCGCTGGGGCGGGATTTCAACGAGCAATGGTCCCTGGAGTTTGCGGCACGGCATGCGCGCACCGATAGCACAGTGGACTGGCGCCGCAGTGGATTCGACGTCTCGGCCCTGTGGTTCCCGTTCGGCGCTTCGCCAGGCATGCGGCCGTATTTTTCCGCGGGTCTTGGTGCTGCGCGGGTCGAGGTCCACGATCAAAGTAGCGACGCCTTCGCCACCGCCGTGGGCGGCGGCCTGTTGCACCGGCTGAGCACGCACTGGGACCTGCGCGCCGATCTGCGTTATGCGCTCGACCTCGCTTCTTCGGACAAGGACGATCACTGGACCGCCCTGCTGGGGCTGCGTTTCCGTTTCGGGCCAGCCGAAACCGGCGGCGGCAGCTTCGGTGATGCCGACGGCGACGGCGTGCCGAACTACGCCGACGTGTGCCCGGCCAGCGCACCGGACACCCGGATCGGCAGTGACGGCTGCGCGATCGACAGTGATGGCGACGGCATCCTCGACCGAGACGACCGCTGCCCCGACACTTCGCGCGGCATGCAGGTGGGCCTTGCCGGCTGTCCGCTGGACCCGGATCAGGATGGCGTTCCGGAGGCACAGGACGAATGTCCGAACACGTTCCCGGGTTCACGTGTGAACCTGCGCGGCTGCTCGGTCGACAATGATGCCGATGCCGACGGCGTTCGGGACGACATCGACCGCTGCCCGGATACGGTGTGGCGACTCGTGGTCGGCGACGACGGCTGCGCACTCCGTTCGCAGAGCGTGATTCTCGAGAATGTCGCCTTCGAATTCGATTCGGCGGTGCTCACCAGCAATGCCCGGGCCCTGCTCAAGCAGGTGGTCCTCGGAATTAACGGGCAACCGACGATGCGCGTCGAAATCGCCGGGCATACCGATTCGCTGGGCCCCGAGGCCTACAACCTCGACCTGTCGCGTCGTCGCGCCTGGGCGGTACGCGACTTCCTGTGGAAGAACGGGGTGCCCGTCAGCCGGCTCGTCGCCGAGGGCTACGGCGAATATCATCCGATCGGCGACAACGAAACCGAAGCGGGTCGGGAACGCAATCGACGCGTGGAATTCCGGGTGCTGTCACCGTGAAGACCCAGAACCCCGAACCGGGGCCAATAACTCAAACGCATATCGACCGACCAAAACGTTTTAATGGTTTCAGGCGCGGCGCTTGCTAGCCTGTCTCTCCTTCCCCAGACCTACAGAGCGGACCACCGCATGTCATTCGATGCCTGGCTGACGCTGGCGATTATCGGCGTCTGTCTTGTCCTGCTTGTTCTTGAGAAACTTCCCTCCGAACTGGTGATGGCACTGGGCATGGTGGCCCTGCTCACGGTCGGTGTACTCAGCCCGGCACAGGCGCTGGCCGGATTTTCCAACGAAGGCATGATCACCGTGGCGGCGATGTACATCGTCGCCGCCGGCATACGCGAAACCGGCGGAATCGATCTGGTCACACGCTACCTGCTGGGTCACCCCAAATCCATCGGCGCCGCACAGCTGCGCATCATGTTGCCAACGGTCACGCTGTCGGCGTTCATCAACAACACCCCGGTGGTCGCCACCTTCCTGCCGGCGATCATCGCCTGGGCCAAACGCAACAATCTGTCGATTTCCAAGCTGCTGATCCCGCTGTCCTACGGCGCGATCTTCGGCGGCACCTGCACCCTGATCGGCACCAGCACCAACCTCGTCGTCAATGGCCTGTGGATCGCCGAGGGCGAAACCAGTCTGGGCATGTTCGATCTGGCCTGGATCGGCATTCCGACCGCAGTCGTCGGAATCATCTACCTGATGACCATCGGTTCGCGGCTGTTGCCGGATCGCGCAGAGAACGCCGGCGTGTTCGACAACCCGCGCGAGTACACCATCGAAATGGTCGTGGCGAAGGACGGGCCGCTGGTCGGTCAGTCGATCGCCGAAGCCGGTCTGCGCAACCTCGGCTCACTGTTCCTGGTGGAGATCGAGCGCGACGGGCGCATCGTTCCTGCCGTCAATGCCACCGAACGCCTGCTGGCAGACGACCGCTTGGTCTTCGCCGGCGACGTCGCGGCCATCGTCGAACTCAACCGGATTCGGGGACTCAACCCCTCGCTCACCAACGGTGCCGCACTGGAGCGACAGTACCCGGAGCGTCGCCTGGTCGAGGTGGTCGTATCTACGCGCTGCCCCCTGATCAACCAGACACTGCGCGACGGCCGCTTCCATACCTACTACGGCGCCTCGGTGATCGCCGTGGCACGTGATGGCCGTCGCCTGCGCGGTTCGCTGGGCGATGTGGTGCTCAAGCCGGCCGATACCCTGCTGCTCGAAGCACGGCCGGTCTGGGTCGAACGCCATCGCTTTTCGCCGGACTTCCTGCTGGTCAGTGCCGTGCAGAACTCCGAAGCACCGCGCTTCGACCGTGCGGTACTGGCCTGGGTGATTCTGGGCGCCATCGTCATCAGCGCCTCTACCGGCATCGTCGACATGCTCACGGCCGCGCTGCTCGGCGCCGGTGCGATGATCGGCAGCGGTTGCGTCGGAATGGGTGCGGCGCGCCGCAGCGTGGATTTTCCGGTGCTCGTCGTCATCGCCTGCTCGTTCGCGCTCGGCAAGGCCCTGCAGGTCACCGGTTCGGCCGGCGTGATTGCCGAGGCGGTGCTCGAACTGCCGGGTGAACGCCCCTGGCTGGTGTTGGGCTGCGCCTACCTGCTGACTTCGGTGATGACCTCGGTGATCACCAACAACGCGGCCGCCGTACTGATGTTCCCGATCGTGCTGGCGGCGGCCGAGCAACTCGATGTCAGCCCGATGCCGTTCGTGATCAGCGTGATGATGGCGGCGTCCGCGAGCTTCGCGACGCCGCTGGGCTACCAGACCAATCTGATGGTGGCCGGCCCCGGGCGCTACCGCTTCGCGGACTTCATTCGTGTGGGCCTGCCGCTCAACGTCCTGTTGGGCGGGATTTCGGTCGTGTTGATTCCCATGATCTGGCCATTCTGAGCCCGAAATGCCGCTGTCGCAGCGTTTCGCAAACGCGTAAAGTCCGATCGCTGCGGGCATGAGTGATCGGGGGAGCGAGGATGGAAAGTGAGGAGCTGATCCGGGAAGTCCGGTTGCGTGTGCCGCTGGATGCGGCCGAGATGCTGGCCAGGGAAGCGCCTGAGCGGGTGCGTCAGGTCATGGCCGGTCTGCCGCCGAATCTGGCGAAACTGATTCAGGTACACCTGCCCGAACATCTGCGCGACCCCGCTGCAAACGAACTGCCGGCAGCCGCACCTGACAGCGTCGCCGCGCTGATGGACTCGACACCCGGGGTGGTCCCCAGCGGCGCCACCGTCGCCATCGCGATCGAATGCCTGCGCTGCATCGAAACGCCCACCGACGTGACCTATCTCTATGTCGTCGATGATCACATGCACCTGCTGGGGCTATTGGTCATGCGCGATCTGCTGCTGGCGCGTGAGGACCAATCGGTCGACAGCCTGATGCTGCGCGAACCATTCACGCTCAGGGCCGACACCGCGCTGGACGAGGCCGGGCGCGCCGCCGTCAAGCGGCATTATCCGGTCTACCCCGTGGTCGACGACCAAGGCCGTCTGCTGGGCCAGGTGCGCGGCTGGCGCCTGTTCGAACATCAGGTCGTGGAGATTGCCGCCCAGTCCGGCGCCATGGTCGGTGTCGGCCGCGAAGAGCGTGCCGACACCTCGGTGCTGAAAGCCTTTCGCATGCGCCACCCCTGGTTGCAGCTCAATCTGCTGACAGCCTTCATCGCCGCCTTCGTGGTCGGCCAGTTCCAGGACACCATCACCCAGATCGTGGTGCTTGCGGCCTTTCTGCCGGTGCTCGCCGGCCAGTCCGGCAATACCGGCTGCCAGGCGCTGGCGATCACCTTGCGCGGTCTCACCCTGGGCCAGCTCGACGGCGTGCCGACACGACGTTTGCTCGGCAAGGAGATCCTGCTCGGCGCGATGAACGGATTGGTCACCGGGATCGTCGCTGCGGTCGCGATCATTCTGTCGACCGGCCTCGGCGACCCGCGTGCGCCGATGCTGGGGCTCGCGATCTGTCTGGCGATGGTCGGCGCCTGTGTCGGCGCCGGAATTTTCGGCGTGATGGTCCCGCTAATCCTGAAACGTGTCGGCGCCGATCCGGCCACGGCATCGAGCATCTTCCTGACCACCGGCACCGACATCTGCGGCATGGGACTGCTGCTGGTGCTGGCGACGCTGCTGGTGCTTTAAACGTGAATCTCGCGCAGCGAGTCCGCTGCCCCTCGCCGACGACGTGGGAGAGGGGAGGACCGCCCGCGGAGCGGGTGGTGGGGAGAGGGCGGCCTGCCTAGCTCAGGATTTATTTTCCGGGGTGCCTCCGCCGGCATGGCCGTTAACGTGAATCACGCGCGGCGTGATGCCGTCGCGAACGCGAGCGGTGGGTGAGGGACACGGCCATGCCGCAGCGGATTCATTCTGCGGGGGTACGGCTTGCGGCATCGCCGTGAGCGTCGCCGTTCAGACGATGCCGCTCAGGGCGCGATCCCAGGGTGGTGGGTCGCCGAAACGTGTCGCCAGAAAATCGATCAGCGCCTCCACGCGCCGCGGCAGATAGCGACCGCTGGGGCGCACCGCGTAGATCGACAGCTCGCGGATGCGCCAGTCCGGGAGCACCGGAACCAGCCGGCCCTCGCGGAGTTCGTCGGCGACGTCCCAGGTGGACTTCAGCGCGATGCCGGCGCCGCCCACGGCCCACTCGCGCAAGGCACCGCCACTGTTGGCGCGCAAACCGCCGCTGACGGTGACGGTTTCGCTGCCGCGTGTTCCCTGCAACTGCCATTCGTTCTGCAGATGGCCGGGACTGGCCAGGACCAGACAATCGTGGCTGCCCAGATCCGCCGGACGCTGCGGCACGCCGCGCCGCTTCAGATAGTCCGGCGCGGCCACCAGCAGACGGCGGTTCGGCGCCAGACGGCGTGCCATCAGCGAGGAATCGGCGAGGCCGCCGAGGCGTACCGCGAGGTCGAGCCGGGAGTCGATCAGGTCGACGAGTTCGTCCGACAGGTGCAGTTCGAACTCCACCCGCGGATGCAGCGCACGAAACGCCGCCAGGGCGGGCGCCACGTACTTGCGACCGAATGGCGAGGGCGCCGTCAGCCGGATCGACCCGCGCAGCTCGCCGTCGGCAAGGTTTCCGACTTCGCTGACGCTGTCCAGCAAGGACAGCGCGGTGCGAACCCGGTCCGCGATCGAACGTCCTTCGTCGGTGACATGCAGCAATCGTGTGCTGCGCTCGAACAGACGGATCGCCAGGGCCTTCTCCAGACGCGCGATCTGCTTGCTGACAGTCGCCGGCCCGACATTGAGTTCGCGCGCGACCGCCGAGAAGCTGCCGCTGTCGATCACCTGCAGGAACACGCGCAGATCCTGTATCAGCGGGGCCGTCATCTATTCTGATCCGGAACAGGTCTTATTCGATTCTAGTCGTTTCCGGACTTGATGGGATTGCCGACACTGCACACCCATTTATCTCGGGAGCCCCCATGCAGGCTTCAATGATGCAAGCAATGCTGATCGAGCAGTTCGGCAGCCCGGACGTCTTCCGGCGTGCGCAGATCGGGCGGCCGCAGCTGGCGCCCGGTCACGTACTGATTGATGTCGCCGCCAGCAGCGTCAACCCCGTGGACGCCAAGATCCGCGCCAACGGCCCCGGTATCGCACCGATTCTGCCGGCGGTGCTGCACGGCGATGTCGCCGGCCGCCTGATCGCGGTCGCCGACGACGTGCAGGGCTTTGCGCCCGGTGATGAGGTCTTTGCCTGCGCCGGCGGGGTCCGCGGCTTGGGCGGAAGCCTTGCCGAAGTCATGCTCGCCGACGCGCGTCTGCTGGCACCGAAGCCGAAGTCGCTGGACATGGCGGCGGCCGCGGCTCTGCCGTTGGTCACCATCACCGCCTGGGAAGGGCTCTACGAGCGCGGCGCGCTCAAGCCCGGCGAACGCGTGCTGGTCATCGGCGGCACCGGCGGCGTGGGCCATATCGCCGTGCAGCTCGCGCGGCGCGCCGGTGCCTGGGTTGTCAGCACCGCGTCCTCGCCGGACAAGGCGCGGATCGCGCGTGAACTGGGCGCACACGAAGTGATCCTGCATCGCGAGGAATCGATTGCTGACGGCGCGATGCGCCTCAGCGGCGGCGAGGGTTTCGACCTCACGTTCGACGCCGTCGGCGGCGACAAGGTGCTGCCGCAGGCTTTTGCCGCAACCCGACTGGGCGGCCGCATCGTGACGATCCAGGCCCATGCCAAGGTCGACCTGGCCCCGCTCCATGATCGTGCGCAAAGTCTGCATGCGGAGTTCATGCTGCCACCGCTGCTGTACGACCGCGGTCGCGAACATCACGGTGAGATTCTGCGGAAAGCCTCAAGCCTGGTCGACGCCGGTGAACTCAAGCCGCTGCTCGACGAGCAGCGCTTCGGCTTTACCGAAGTCGGCGCGGCGCATGCCCGTCTCGAATCCGGGCAGGCACGCGGCAAGGTGGTTCTCATCAACGACCTGACGAACTGAATCAAGGAAAAGCTATGGATCTGCAACTACAGGACAAGACCGCGCTCGTCACCGGCTCCACCGCCGGCATCGGCTTCGCCATTGCCGAACGCTTGGCGGCCGAAGGCGCCACGGTGGTCGTCAATGGTCGTACCCAGGAACGCGTCGATGCCGCGATGGCATCGATCACCGACAAGCTCGCCGGCGCCAAACTGCGCGGGATCGCGGCGGACGTCTCGACTGCCGCGGGCGTCAAGGCGCTGGTGGCTCAACTTGCGGACGTGGACATCCTCGTCAACAACGTCGGCATCTTCGGCGCCAAACCCTTCGTCGAGATCAGCGACGAGGACTGGCAGAACGTGTTCGACGTCAACGTCATGTCCGCCATCCGCCTGACGCGACACTATCTGCCCGGCATGAAGGCGCGGAACTCAGGCCGCCTGATCTACATGTCCAGCGAGTCCGGCACCAACATTCCGGTGGAGATGATCCACTACGGCCTCAGCAAGACCGCCTTGATCGCATTGGCCGCCGGCGTCGCCAAGGATTGCGCCCAGACCGGCATCACTGCCAACAGCATTCTGGCCGGCCCCACCTGGTCGGAAGGTGTGTCCACCTTCGTCGGTGAACTGGCCGAGGACAAGGGCATCACGCCCGAAGAAATGGAGCAGGAATTCTTCCGCTCGGCGCGGCCGACATCGCTGTTGCAACGCTTCATCAAGCCCGAGGAAATCGCCAATATCGTCGCCTATACCGCGAGCCCGCTGGCGGCGGCGACAACCGGTGCGGCGCTGCGGGCCGAAGGCGGTTTGCTGATCACGCTGCCGTAGTTCCGTTTGCCAAAGTTTCCCCATCTGGCTATCTTGGCCAAGTCGCAGGTCAAGCGCCTGCGCCCGACGCCAAGGTGCTCCATGCAGGTCAACATTCTCGAAGCAAAGAACAGGCTTTCGCAGTTGGTGAAAGCGGCGCAATCCGGGGACGAGGTGGTTATCGCCAACCGGGGCGTACCCGTGGCCAGACTAGTGCCTGCCGAGGGCCAGGATGATGCTCCGGCAGTGGGCAGTGGTCGCGCGCGCGACATCCTGGAGTGGCTGGATCGCAATCCATTGCCTGCGCATGCGCGGCGCAGCCGTGAAGAAATCGAAGCCGGGGTTCGAGACGAGCGCGCTGCATGGGAGTGATCTATCTCGATGCCTGCCTGCTGATCTACTTGGTGGAAGCGCATCCGGATTTTGGCCCGCGGGTCCGGGCCGCGATGGAACAGATCGTTGATGCGAACTTTGCCATTTCACCGCTCGTGAAAATGGAATGTCTGGTCGCGCCGCTCAAACGGGGTGATCCCGTTCTGCAGCGCAACTACGAATCGCTGTTCCTGCGTTTCCGAAGCCTGTCGGTGCCGGAAACGGTGTTTCTGCAGGCGGCCAGTCTTCGCGCCCGATTCGGCCTCAAGTCGCCGGATGCGCTGCATCTGGCCTGTGCGCAGCATCATGGCTGCGACGCTTTATGGACCCACGACAGCCGCTTGGCGTCGGCCAGTCATGGCCTGGCGCGAGATCTTTCAGTCGACCTGACTTGAACTCTGTGCGGACTACGCGCCCTGCAGACGCGCCTGTCCGTAAACTGCGGCGGTGAGCCTGCTAGCCATCGCCGTCGTTGCCGTCGGATTCCTCAGCGCCGCCCTGTCCGCGATCGCCGGGCTCGGCGGCGGCACCGTGCTGATCGGCGTGTTCTACGCGATCGGCCTGCATCCCACGGTCGCGGTGCCGCTGTTCTCGGCGGTGCAGTTCTTCTCCAACCTGTCGCGCACGCTGGCCTATCTGCGCCATGTGGAATGGCGGGCGCTGGCCTGGTTCGCGCTGACCGGTGTGCCGGCGCCGTTCCTGTTCGCGCCGCTGGTGGCGCACGCCGACGTGCACTGGATCGAGCTGGTACTGGCGGCGCTGATCCTGCTGTCGATGATTCCGGCGCGGGGCGGACGCGATCCGATTCCACAGCGCTGGTCGTTCATGCTGGCGGGCCTGCTCAACGGCAGTATCGGCATGTTCGTGGGCGCCACCGGCCTGTTCGTGGGGCGGCTGTTTCTGCGCCCGGAGTGGCGGCGTGAGACCGTGATCGGCACACTCGCGGTGACCCAGGCCGCCGGTCATCTGCTCAAGGTGCTGGCCTATGCCAGCGCCGGTTTCTCGATCACCGAACGGCTCGACTGGCTGGTGCCGCTGGTGATTGCGGTGATCGCCGGCACCGTGATCGGTCGCTGGTTCAACCGCCTGGTCAGCGAGGCGCTGTTCACGCGGCTGTTCAAGACGATACTGATCGTCCTTTCACTGAAACTGCTGGCCGACGGAGTGCTCGGCCTGGGAGGCTGGTCATGGAGCCTATTCTGAAGCTGGATGCGCACACCCTGGAATCGCTGATCGTGGAGTACATGCCGACGGTGACGCACGACGGCTTTCACATCGAAGCGCTACAGCTTGGCCAGGCTCGCATCCGCTACGGCGTGACGTCGGACATGCTGCGTCCCGGCAATCGCGTGTCCGGACCGTCGCTGTTCGCCGTCGCCGACATCGCGATGTACGCCTGCGTGCTCGCGCACATCGGTCCGCAGCCGATGGCCGTGACCTCCGACATGACGATGCACTTCCTGCGCGGCGCGAGCCCCGCAGATCTGGTTTGCGAGGCGCGTCTGCTGCGGCTCGGCCGGCGCCTCGCGGTGATGCAGGCGACCATTCGTTCGGTCGGCGATACTCGGGTGGTCGCTGAGGCCAGCGGCAGCTACGCGCTGCCGCTGGGGCACGTTCAAGCTCAAACCTGAACCGTCTGCCGGCGAACGTCCCCAACCATAAATACGGAACTAGCGCAGACTCGCACTCGCGAGCGCGGATTTCTCGGCCGTGGCGTACAACACGATGGCCGCGTAGTCCTCAGGCGCCATGTCCGGTTCGACCAGATAGTTGAAGTTGCCGGCGCGCGCCTTCAGCGCGCCCAGCGACACATGGGGCGCGCCCGGTTCCAGCGATCGGGCGAGCCAGACGTCGACGCCCACAGCCGATCGAGCACGCAGTCCCTCGAATCGCAACAGCGCCTCGCCTTCCGGAATCTGGTAGAGCGTGACCTTGCCGGCGACGCCACTCAAGGCCCCGCTACGCACCACAAGATCGGCACCGATTTCATCGAACGGCGGAAGCGGTTCGTCGAGGCTGTCCACCGTCATCGGCGCATCCGGCGGCGGGGTCGCGGGCATCACCTCGGCCGCCGGCACCGGAGCCTCCGCTTCTGCGCTGCCCTCGGGCGTGGACGATCGAGAACAGGCGCTCAACCACAGGCAGGCGACCAGACCGGACAACAGCAGACAGGTTTGCGGGGCGACCATCCCTATGACACTCCACAGCGCGCGATACGATTCTGGTGGATCCGCGGCAGGCGCGACAAGCTCTCGTCGATCGGCCGGCTCCTTGGGGAGCGCCTGGAAGCGCTCGCCGCCGACCACACGCAACAAGCCGGTGTCGCGCCGCGGCCCTAACGGCCATCACGCCGAGCGTGATTCACGTTAACGGCCATGCCGGCGGAGGCACCCCGGAAAATGAATCCTCGGCCAGGCGGGCCGCCCTCTCCCCACCACCCGCTCCGCGGGCGGTCCTCCCCTCTCCCACGTCGTGGGCGAGGGGCAGCGGACCCGCTGCGCGAGATTCACGTTAACCCAGCGGCAGCGGTTCATGTTGGCGATAGTACTCCAGCACGCGGCGATACTGCGCCGGGTCCTTGACGTGAACCAGATCGCCCTCGCGCGGGAAATGCCAGTCGTAGAGGCGCGACAGCCAGAAGCGCAGCGCCGCCGCGCGCAGGACCAGCGGCCAGGCGCGGGACTCCGCGGGCGTCAACTCGCGCAGCGCGCGATAGGCCTCGATCATCGCGCGTGCGCGCGCCGCGTTCGGCGCACCGTCGATCTCGAAACACCAGTCGTTGACTGTCACCGCCAGATCGTAGAGCAGCGCATCGTTGCAGGCGTAGTAGAAGTCGATCGCCCCGCCGATGCGGTCGCCCACGAACAGCACGTTGTCGCGAAACAGGTCGGCGTGGATCACGCCTTGCGGAAGCTCGTTGAGGTCCAATGTCCGCTGTGCATTCAGCTCATCGTCCAGCAGGGCCGCGGTATCCTGGTCTACCTGCGGAATCAGCAGCGTTGCGGTTTCGCTGCGCCACATCGCGCCGCGCGAATTGTCGAGCTGCATCGGGAACGAGCGGCCGGCGACGTGCATCTGCGCCAGCAATTCGCCCGCCGCCCGGCATTGCGCCACGTTCGGAAACAGCACGCTGCCGCCGCTGAGACGATTGATGATCGCCGCCGGTTTACCGTTGAGTTCGGACAGCGTTTTGCCGTTGTTCATGGCCACCGGCATCGGGCACGGTATGCCGCGCCGTGCCAGATGATCCATCAGGCCGAGAAAATACGGCAGGTCATCGTAGTTGAGGCGTTCGAACAATGTCAGCACCCAACGGCCGTCCGCCGTATCGACGAAATAGTTGGTATTTTCAACCCCCTCGCCGATACCCTGAAAGCCGATCAGTTGCGCCAAGGGGTATTGCGCCAGAAAGGCCTTCAACTGACGGTGACTGACTTTGGTGAAAACGGACATCGATACGTCCGGCACGAATTCGGCGCCGATTAGATCAGAGCCGGCCCACCGAGTCATGCGTGTTCGTCACCCGCCGTACCACGACAACAGCGAGCAACATGGATTTCACCAATCAACTGATTCTCGGCAGCGGCATCCTGTTTCTGCTGAGCATCCTGGCCACGCTGCTGACACCCCGGCTTGGCGTGCCCTTGCTGTTGCTGTTCCTGATTGTCGGCATGCTCGCCGGTGTCGACGGCCCCGGCGGAATCCCGTTTTCGGATTTTCGCCTGGCCAATCTGCTGGCGACCTTGGCGCTGGCGGTGATCCTGTTCGACGGCGGCATGCGCACCTCCTTCGCCAGCTTCCGCGTGGCGATGCGGCCGGCGCTGACCCTGGCGACCATGGGCGTGATCATCACCACCGGCATCGTCGGCGCCTATGCGGCATGGCTGCTCGACCTGAACTGGATTCAGGGCCTGCTGCTCGGCGCCATCGTCGGTTCGACCGATGCTGCGGCGGTGTTCTCGTTGCTGCAGACCAGCGCGGTGTCGCTGAACCGCCGCGTCGCCAGCGCGCTGGAAATCGAATCGGGCACCAACGATCCGATGGCGGTATTTCTGACGATCTCGTTGCTCGGCATGCTGACCGCGCCGGAACTGCCGTCGGCCGTCGATCTGGTCCTGTTCTTCATCTGGCAGATGGGTCTTGGCGGTGCACTCGGCTGGCTGGGCGGACAGGCCCTGGTGCGCGGGATCAACCGCCTGGAACTGGCGGAATCGCTGTACCCGCTGCTGGCGCTGTGCGGCGGCATCCTGGTCTACGGCCTGACCTCGGTGCTCGGCGGCAGCGGCCTGCTCGCGGTCTACATCGCCGGGCTGGTAATGGGAAATCGGCGCATCCGCTCCGCCACCGGCATCCGCCGCTTTCACGATGGTGTCGCCTGGCTCAGCCAGATCGGCATGTTCGTGGTGCTCGGCATGCTCGCCAATCCCAGCCAGGTGTGGACGCTGGCACCCAAGGCCGCGAGCATCGTGCTGGTCCTGCTGCTGCTGGCACGGCCGATCGCCGTGTTCGCGAGTCTGCTGCCGTTCCGGTTCACGTTTCGTGAGCAGCTTTATATCGCCTGGGTCGGGCTGCGCGGTTCGGTGCCGATCGTGCTGGCCACCTATCCCGCGCTGGCGGGGGCCGAAAACGCCGCCCTGTATTTCAACGTGGCCTTTTTCATCGTGCTGTCCTCACTGGTGATCCAAGGCTGGACGGTGGCGCCGATGGCGCGCCTGCTGGGTATCACCGTACCGGCCTCTACGGCGCAGGTGCATCGCATGGAATTCGACCTGCCGGGCCAGCGCGGCTACGAGATCGCCAGTTACCGGCTGTCGCAGAACAGCCGCCTGGTCGGCAAGGTGCCGGATCGCCTGCGGCTGCCCCGCAGTGCCCGCGTGATCAGTCTGGCGCGACGCGGAAAGGTACTGACGCAGGCACGCTGGGGCGCGATGCGTACCGGTGACTACATCAGCCTGCTGGTGCATCAGGACGAAGTCGACGAACTCGACGGCCTGTTCCGCGCCGAGGACCAGCCGATGTCGGCGGCCGAGGTAAAACGTTTCGGCGAGTTCGTGCTGGACAACAGCGCACCGATCCAGGCCGTGGCGGACGTCTATGGCCTGGAGCTTCCGAATCTGCGCGACGGCGAGACCGTGGTGGACTACTTCGCACGCCACATTCCGACGCCCGTGGCCGGTGATCGCCTGCGCCTCGGTGAATGTCAACTGGTGGTCACGCGCATGGACAACGGACAGATCGCCGAGCTGCGCCTGCGACTGCCGCATTAACGGACATGGCGACTTTCGCCGCCCCTGATGATGAAAGAGACTGGGAGGTGGAAGGCGGCGGGAAGAGGTTGTGCATTGTTGTGGTGGGCTGGACCCCGACGTTAACGTAACCCGCCGGACCGACTCGCACCCCAGAT
>JAHZLQ010000045.1 GCA_022599775.1 Gammaproteobacteria bacterium | reverse complement strand
GGCCTGCCTGGCCCAGGATTCATTTTCCGGGGTGCCTCCGCCGTCATGGCCGTTAACGTGAATCACGCGCGGCGTGATGCCGACCGACCCTCGCCGCTCGCGAATGCGAGCGGTGGGTGAGGGCAACGGCCATGCCGCAGCAGGTTCATTTTGCGGGGTGTCGCTTGCGGCATGGCCGTTAGGGGTGAAGTTGTTCGTCCGCAGTTCGTCTCGGCGCCGGAATCGGCGCCGATGGCGGCATATTGCCGATCGATTCCATGCTGCGGCGCTTGTTTGTACCAGTCGACCCATTCCGGCGTGGCGATCACCCACAGCGGATTCAGGTGGGTGGTCGTGAAGTTGCGCTTGACCTTGTCGAGGGCGCGCTCTTTATGGCAAGCGATTGCTGACGGAGTGCGCCCAGGCCGCGATCGCCAGGCTTGGAGGTCCGCCCGGTGCCGCCGGCAGCGCCGAACCGTCCGCGACGTAGAGTCCCGGATTGCCGTAGACCTCGCCGTGCGCGTCGACCACGCCGCAGGTTTCGTCCGCACCGAGACTGGCGCCGCCCCAGGGGTGGACCGTTGCCGGTCTGGTGCGCGTGCTGATCTTCGTGCCGCTGGCTCTGGCGAGCGCCGCGAACACTTGCCGGACTTCCGCGAACGCCGGTTCCGCGGCGGCAGCGTAGTCGAGCCGCAGACGACCGTTGGCGTAGCGAACGCTCGCCGCACCGGAATCGGCCGCCATCGCGATCACGGCGAGGCTTTCGCGCAACCGGTTTCTGAGTAGCCGCGGCAACGGCAGCGAGTCGACGCCCGGGAAAGCGCCGAGCACGAGGTAGGGTGTGTTACGGCCGTCGTAGTCGAACCGTCCCAGACACGGCGGCGCCTCGAACGAGGACAGCCCCCAACCGCGCCGGCGCCACAGTCCGACGCTGTCGGTATTGCCGCCGAAGCGGCTGCCGAGCGCCGGCATCGCGGATAAGCCGCCGTCCGCCGCGCTGCCGAACAGCAGCTTGAGGCTGTTGAGCGCGCCGGCGGCCAGAATCACGCGATCCGCCTGCAGGCATTCGTCGGTCTGCGTGCGCAGGTCGCGGATGTCGACGGCATAGCCGCCGTCCTCGCGTCGCAGGCGGCGTACCTCGCAGCGCTCGCGCAGCCGAGCGCCGGATCGCAGTGCCGGCGCGAGGTAGACCCAATCGACCGTGGCCTTGGCGCCGGATTGGGACCCAAGGAAGCTGTCGCCGTTCAGGCGGCACGCCTCGCGCTGAGCCGTCGCCCGGTCGGCGCCGAACAGCAGACCCACGTACGGCTGCTCGCGCGAAGGCCGGAACGCATCCAGGCCCGCGAGCTGGCGCCAGACGTTGTTCTCCGAGAGGTTCTCGGTCAGCGGCACGGCACCGAGATCGGCCAGCACGGTGTCATAGTGGCGCTCGACATCCTGCGGCTCCAGTTGCGGATGGCGGCCATGCCAGTAGCGCGGGTTCTGCGGCTTGGCAAGCAGGCCGGCGTATGCGTGGCTACCGCCGCCGACGCTTGAGGTGCAGACCACGTCGAGTCCGCGAAAACGGAAGCTTTCGTACATCCCATCGCGGTTCAGCATCAGGCTTCCGGCCGCGGCATGCAGGTTGCGCAAACCGTGCGTCAGCAGCTTGAGGCCATACGGCAAGGGCGCGCGATCGGCGATGCCGAGGCTGCGCACCGGCAAGGTGTCGCGCCAGGGACCGCGTTCGACGATCAGCACCCTCAGCCCGTCGCGCGTCAGGTTGCGCGCACAGACACTGCCGCCGAAACCGCTGCCGACGATCAGCGCGTCGTATTTCATACACCGGCCCCGCGCAGCGCGAAGTAGGCGACTAGGCGGTAGCTGTCCTGCCACACCAGCATGCGGCCGAGATAGGCGTTCCGGCCGAGCCGCCGCAACTCGCCACGCACGCGCCGCGCCGGTCGGGGATTGCCGGCAAGATCGTAGTCGAGCACCAGCACCTCGCCGCTACCGTACGCCGCTGCTTCGAGGTGCACGCGGAACGGCAGCCGCGGCCTGCCGACGCGCCAGTGGTTGATGCCGTCCGCGCCCGAGAACGATTTCGCGCGCCACAGCCGCGCCGCGATACCGCCGAGCGGCGCCGGTAGCGCGCCGGACAGCACCTCGCCCGGATACTCGCCGCGTAGCTCGCCGACGGCCGGCGCCGGTAGCGTATCGAACAATGCGTCGAGCGCCTCGCGCGACAGCCGGCGCAAATCCTGCTGTATGGCGGCTTCCGTCATCGTTGCCACCAGAAGGGTTTTGTAACCACCGAAGAACGCCGAATGAACCTTTTCAAGTAGGCTTGTTTTTCGGTGAATTTGGCATCTTCGGTAGTTCCGCTTTTTGCTGTTGCCGTTCTTTGCGTTGAAAGCTTTTCCGTGTTCACGCGAGCACCCCCAGCATCGCCGCTGTGCGCTCGATCAGCCAGTAGCCGCCCATCACGCCGAGCAGTTGCGCCGCCGGCTTTTCGAAGCGCACGCGGCCGACGACGAGCAGTAGCGCGGCCACGAACAGCAGTTGCCCCGCTTCGACGCCGAGATTGAACAGGCCCAGCGCATAGCTGCGCGCCCCTTCAGGCAGGCCGATCTCGGTGAGCGCGCCGGCGAAGCCGAAGCCATGCAGCAGGCCGAAAGCGAAGGCCGGCAGCCACGGCCGGCGCAGCGCAAGGCTCGCGCGCGGCGGTCCTGCCAACTCGATCGCCAGCAGCAGGATACTGGCGGCGATCGTGGCCTCGACCGGTGGCGGCGGCAGGCGCACGGCGCCGAGCAGCGCCGCGGCCAAAGTGATGCTGTGCGCGACGGTGAACGCGGTGATCGTCGTCAGCAGGCGCGACAGGCGTCGCCGCGGCCGGCGCCAGACGAGCAGCAGCAGGCCCGCCACGAACAGCAGGTGGTCGATGCCGTCGAGGATGTGCTCGACGCCGAGCGCGAAGTAGCCCGGCAACGCGTGCGCCACCGGCGCGGCGAATACGAAATCCGGACGATCGAGGCCGAGCGCAAAACTGCGCCGAGCGCCGTCCGCAAAGCGCAGAGACACGAGCGCATCGGGCGCCGCGACGCCGAGGCCGTTCAGTACGATGCGCGCGCCGGCCAGCGGCCGCCGACAGCGCCAACGGCTGTCGTTGGTGACATAGGCCTCGTCGCGCCGCAGCTGCGCGGCCTCGCGTGCGCAGTACGGCGGCAGGCGCAGGTCCAGCGGTGCGACACGGCCGTCCGGCAGCAGCGGCGTGCGCAGTTGCAGTCGGTATGCGAAACCGGCCGATTCGTCGAGCTGCACGTAAGCCGGACGAAATTCGTGCGCCGGCGCGGAGGCGCTGAAACAGAGCAGCAAGAGCAGGCCGCGCTTCAACGCTCGATCCGATACTGTCGCCGCAGCTCGGTCAGGCGCTCGCGCAGCAGCGCCTGTTTGCGCGCGACGCTCCAGTCGATCAGCAGGCGGCGGCGTGCGGCATCGAGACTGGCCGGCTCGAACGGCTTGCGCTCGTGGAGCCGCACGAGGTGCAGGCCGTAGCCCGAGGCGATAGGACCGTGCCAGGCGCCAGGCTGCAGTGATTCGATGGACGCCGCGAAGCTGCGCCCGAACACGCCGCGCAGCGCCTCGGCATCGAGATCGTCGAGGTGGCGGCCGGCGAAGAACGTGTCGCCCTGTACTTCGGTGCCGGCGCGCAGCTGCTGCAAGGCGGCTTCGGCGTCGATGCGCAGGCGGTCGCCGCGCTGCCCGCGCAGGAAGGCAAGCTGCTCGAAGCTGTAGCGTGCCGGCCGACCGTAGCGCTGCGGATGGGCCTCGAGCAGAGCGCGCAGCTGCGCCTCGCTCGGTGTCTCGGAGTCGGCCGGCAGCTCGATCAGCATCTCGAGTTTCTGCACCAGGCGCCGCCGCACGATCGGGTCGGCGCGGTCCAAGCCGAGCGCACGCGCCTCGCGGAACAGCAGCTCCTCGTCGAGCCAGCTGTCCGGAGCGTTCGGCGGCACGGCGATAGCCGAGTCGTCTGCCGACTTCCCAATTGCATGCAGGCCGAACAACAGCGCGCCGAGCAGCAGGAAGCGGGTCAGCGGCTCCCGCAGCACCGCCACGACCACGGCGGCGATGCCCGCTATGTCGAAACCTCGCCGTTCGGCGCCCAGCAGCCTTTCCACAAAAGCATCGGCACCCCTTTCCCCCGGTCCCGGCTGTCGGCGCTCAACCATCAGCTTCGTACCAGATCGGCGAGGTCCAGGCGCGCTCTTCGATGGTGTGAAAGCTCGCCTTGCCATGGAAGCTGCCGGGCTCGCCGGCGATCGGTGCGCAGCAGCCTTCGTATCCGCGAAGACCGGAGTCCTTCGGGAACAGGCCGTTGGCGGGATCAAGCAGGCCGCAGTCGACCGGGTGCTCGATCTTGCACATCCACGCGCTCCAGCGGCAGGAGGGCACTTCGCGCACGCGGGCATACCAGTAGGCGTCGCGCGCGGCATCGAAATTCTCGTCGGTCCAGCGCGCGCACAGGCTGTCGGGATGACCGTCGTCGGCTACTGTGCAGTCCTGTGACGGCCGCTCGACCGGCCGTCGCGTCGCGGCCACGGCATCGACGGTCCGCACGCGCGGTGCGCCGGCGGCATCGAGGTAGCCCTTGACGAGGTCGATCGCCTGCAGCGCATGGCCTTCCGGGTCCTGCACGGCCCAGACCGCGAAGTGCGGTTTCGCATCCGTATCGGGCGGCGGCGGCAGATCGGCGCCCATGGCCACGCCGCCGCCGATCGTTTCGCGGCCTGCGGCGAGCTGCTCGCAGACGTCGGTCGGCAGCGGCGACCACGACGCGACCGAACGCACGCGCAGTCGCGGCCCGGAGGTCGCGAACGATTCGCCGCGCTCGATTGCGTCCCAGATCTCCGCGCGCGTGTTCTCGGCGGCCCACACGCCGGTGATGCCGCCGGGATTGAAGGCGCGCGAGAACTCTTCGAAGCGGCGGTTGCTGCAGCGCTGCGGATCGGCCGGATCCTCGTTGCCGCCGTCGCAAAGCCACAAGCCGAGCTGCTCGTCTGGATCGTCGTCGATTACGCCGAAGTGGCCGTTGAAGCCACGCTCGGCGACTGCGCCCGGCGTGCCGTTGTGCGTATCGCTGGCACCAACCACGTTGAGCTTGTACGGATTGACGCCGAGCGTGCGCGCGATCGCCATGCCCTCGGCCATCGCATTGCGGTAATAATCCAGCGGATGCGAGCAATTGTCGGTGTCACCGCCACCATGGGCGGGGCGCGAGCTGCCGTCCGGCCCCTGCGTCACGCACAGGTCGACGCCGTTGGTGTTGTAGGTCTTGTGGCCACAGAAGTCCGGGTCCACGGCCGGATCGCCGCTGCAGTATTCAGCGCAGCTCGGCGGATCTTCGGGACGGCCCGAGCAGACCGATTTCCAGACCTCGAAGCCGCAGGCCGGGTCCAGCTCCTCGTCAGCGGCGAGATAGCGGCCTTCGAGCCCCGCCGCACATTCCGACTGACCCTTGTGCTGCATCATCTCGAATGATTTCTCGACATTGTTGCGCAGCCGTGCGTCGGCCTCGGTCATCGGGTAGTAGATGTCGGTCTGCGGAATCTTGCGGCCCAGAGGCACGCCCGACAGATCGCCGACCACCGAGAAGTCGCCGGCATTGGCCTCGCGGCCGAGAAAATAGCGGCCGTCACTGGCGTTGCTGTTGTGCGCGATCGTCAGTACGTCGCAATCGGGTCGATCGATGCAAGCAGACTGCAGGTGGTCGAACAAGGCCCAATCGTCGTTTCCGTTCTCGGGCAGCAGCGCGGCCGTCAGTGCGCCGGCGCTGAACACGGTGTCCGGGACCGAGTCCGCAGCACCGCGAAAGACCACGTTGCGGTGGACCATCTGCGACAGCTCGTTGGGCGTGTATTCGTAGCCGTGCAGGCTCGTGTATTCACAGGGCTCGTATTCCTGGTCGTTGATGCGCTTGATCTCGCCCCATAGCAGGTAATCGCTTGGCAACGCGTCCCCGAGGGACACGATCAGCTGGTTCAGGGTCGAGGTGTCCCCGGCCGCGATGCCGACCACGTCCGCGCGCGCACGCTGGCCGAGCAGCGTGTCGCACAACTGCTGCGTGCCGGCGGTCGGATCGCACACCGCCGCCGGGCCGCCGATGAACTCCGCATGGTCGGTGATCGCGACGAAGTCCAGCGGCCGGTCGATGCGCGCCTCGCGCCCGGCCGTGAACGGATCGTCGGAACCGATCGCCGGCAGGCCGACCGCCTCGCCTCGCGCGAACCGGTGCGCTTCGCGCGGGCCGTTGACGCCGCTGAAGAAATAGGCATCCAGCGACATGCGCGTGTGCACGTGCAAGTCGCCGTAGTAGACGTTCCTATAGCCGTCGCGGTAGTCGGCGCAACGGCCGGGCGGCGGCACGTCAGGCAGTACCGGCGACGGCGCGGGGCTGCTGCCGCAAGCGGCGAGCAGAAACACTATCCAATGCGGGACCGAACGAAACCGAACCGACCGAGTCTCCATCCCCGATCCTCCCCCATGCGGCCCGCATTCGACTGACGGGACCTATTAATTAGTCCTTATGATCAATTGTTGCCGTTGTACTGTCAACGGACCGGCCTAAAACTTGCCCATTCATTTCTAATCGATGACTAGCCGAAAGGACCAAATGACTTCAGGCGAAATGCCTGGAGGAGATCTGGTGCAGGCTGGAAGCCGCCGCGAAGACCGCCTTCAACCTGCTCAACGCGCAGCCGGTAACGCCGTTGCTGGCCTACCCAAACTTCTGTTGCTCAGCGGCCAAGAAACAGTCTGCGAAGTGCTGATGGACCCTTACGCCTAAGACGACAAGCTGCTCCCCGAACGCCGGGTGGCGGTGATGTCAGCGATGTCGCCGAAGCGGCAGCGGCGCGTGCGCAGCGAGCCGCCGGCCTTCGATCCCAAGCGCGACAACGCGTGCGTTACCTCCAGCTTCCGCCACGGCATTCACATGTGCATCGGCGCGCCGAATGCCACCACGACGCCGGCGATCCGCCAAGCGGTTCGACACGCGACCGGCACCGATGATGTGCCGGTGTGCCGCTTTGGCGTGAGCCACGCGAAGATTCGCAGTGTCCTTCCCCAGCGCACTGGATCAAGCCGCGCCGGTTCGGATTTCGCACGACCCTTGTGTGGCCTTGCTGTTGCCTTTAGCGCGACAGCATGATTCCGAACGACAGGCGTGTCACCGAGTGGTTGTAGTCGATCAGGCTTTCGCCATAGCCGTGCCAGAGCGAAACCGAGTAGAACAGGGTGCCGCTGTCATTGGGCATGCTCCAGCTCAGTGACATCCCGCCTCTTCCGGTGCTTGGGTTGCCGCGAATCATGCTGCTGAGCAGCTGCTGCTTGCCGATCTCCCGCGCGTAGTGAATCTCGCCGTAGCCGTAGTACTTGTAGATGTCGGGGTTATCGTCGCCCTTGGGATCGTCCGGCGTTTCCTTCTTGGGGTCGGGAATGCGGTACCAGGTCTTGAGGTAGAGCAGGTTCTTGCCTTCAGCCTTGAACGCAGCGAAATAGATCCTGTTCCAACTCCGCGATAGCGGCAGCGCTTCGCCATTGGATTCGTGCTCCAGTCCGATATCCGCTCCCCAGTGGTGCCATTTCTCGGCGTCTTCCGGAACGAACCGATAGAAGATTTCCGGGTTGTAGTTGGTCTCGCGAAACGGTCGCGACTCGTCCTGGTTGTAGAGCTGCCAGAACGACTTCTGGGTGTAGGCGAAATACAGCGGCTTTCCGAACAGCCGGTATTTCGCGCTCAACTGGAAAATGAACTCCGTTTCGTCGCCTTCGAAGTCCGGGCTGTAGCTGAGCGGGTAGACGTACATCGGTTTGTGCATCGATAGGCCGCGCGCGACGCTGACCGTGCTGTATGCATCCGAATTCACCCGAAAATAGCGTGCCGTCTCGGGGTCGCGTAGCAGACTTGTGTCGCCGGTCTGTTCCGGTGGGTCGACCTGAAGATCTTCGGCCGTCGACGCCGGTGCTTCGGGGCCAGCGCTGGTCGCCGTGGGAATGTTCTCCGGCTGCGGCGTGGATTGCGCTTGCGCAGCGGCGGGCAGGGACAAGGCAATCAGCAGGCAGACGATCCTGGGCATCGTGATTCGTGTTGGAGTTGGAGTTGGAGTTGGTGTTGGTGTTGGTCGGGCACAGCACCTAGGCCGTCGCGGCGGACGAGCGGGATGTCTGCATCGTTGCGGCTCGGGATTCCCGGTTAGTCTAGCGTTTCCCTGTGACTGCGCGGCAACCATGCTCATCGATATCGCCCTGTTCCTGCTTGCCGCGGTGGTCGCGGTGCCGTTGTTCAAGCGCCTTGGACTGGGCGCCGTACTGGGCTACCTTGCAGCCGGTCTCGTCATCGGCCCTTCAGGCCTGGGCCTGATTTCCGACGTTGAAAGCATCCTGCACTTTTCGGAGTTCGGCGTGGTGCTGCTGCTGTTCATCATCGGGCTGGAACTACAGCCGTCGAGGCTGTGGGCATTTCGCGGCATGGTCTTCGGGCTCGGCGGCGCGCAGGTGTTGATCAGCGCGGGCGCACTGGGGGGTGTGGCCCTGGCGCTCGGCCAGTCGCTGCCGGTTGCGATCGTGGCGGGGTTCGGGCTGGCGATGTCATCGACGGCCTTCGTCCTGCAGTTGCTGGGCGAACGCAAGGAACTGAACACGCGGCATGGGCGCGCGGCGTTTGCGGTGCTGCTTCTGCAGGACATGGCGGTGATTCCGCTGCTGGTTCTGTTGCCGATGTTGGGCGGCAAAGGTGAAGCGCTGGCGGGCGTCGATTTCTGGGCCGCGGGCGGCAAGGTTGCGCTGGCGCTGATACTGGTGTTGCTGGCCGGACGCTACTTGTTGCGACCCTTGCTGCGTGCGATCGCTGCATCGGAGCTGCCGGAGGTGTTCACGGCAACAGCGCTGCTGGTCGTGCTGGCCACGGCGATGGCGATGGAGGCGGTCGGTCTGTCGATGTCGCTGGGGGCATTTCTGGCCGGTGTGATGCTGGCAGATTCCGAGTTCCGTCACGAGTTGCAGGCGGACATCGAACCATTCAAGGGACTGTTGCTGGGCCTGTTCTTCATCGCTGTCGGCATGTCGGCCGAGCTGTCCACGCTCTACCAGGCGCCGATCGTTGTGCTGGGCCTGGTGTGTGCCTTGGTTGGCATCAAGACCACGGTTCTGTTTGGGATCGGGCGTGTTTCCGGTCTCGGCAAGCGGGCAGCCGCCAGCCTCGGCGTGGCCCTGTCTCAGGGCGGTGAATTCGGCTTCGTGCTGTTCGGCGTCGCGGCCGCGGCGGGCGTGTTGTCGGCGCAGCAGCAATCCCTGCTGATCGTGGTCGTGACCCTGTCATGCTGACCACGCCCTTGCTGTATCGCTTCGTGTCGCAGATGGGGCGCAAGGCAGCGCCCCCGCCGTTCGATGAAATCGACGCTCGCGAGACCGATGTGGTGATCGCCGGCTTCGGTCCGTTCGGCCAGGTCATCGCGCGCATCCTGCGCGTCAAGAAGATCTCATTCACGATCCTTGATCGGGATTCGCTGCACGTCAGTTTCGTGCGCCAGTTCGGCAACGCGGTGTTCTACAGCGATGCCGGACGCCTGGAGGTGCTGCGCGCCGCCAAGGCCGATCGCGCCAAGGCATTCGTCGTCGCGATCGCCGACCCCAACGAATCGTTGCGCGTGGTTGGAGTGGTGCGCCGACACTTTCCGCGCCTGCCGGTGATTGCCTGCGCTCGGACTCGGCAGCATGCGCTGCAATTGATGAATCTGGGCGTGAAGCAGGTCATCCGCAGGAGCTATTTCTCGTCCCTGGAAGCCAGCCGCAGTCTGCTGGACCTGCTCGGCATCCCGGAAGACGAGGTGGATCAGCTTCTGCGGTTGTTCCGCGAGCATGACCAGCGCGCCTTGCTGCGCCAGCAGGCCGTGTCCGGGGACGAAAAGCAGGTGATCCAATCGGCCGTGCAATCGGCGCGTGAATTGGAGCAGCTGTTCGAGGACGACCCCAGCACCCCGGCAGAAAAGGCGTGATATCGGTTTCCTGAGAGGGTATAGGCAAACTGATTAGAAAGTGACCAGCAACCGACTGATTCTATTGAATTCGCGTTTCATGCTGTGGAGACAGCGCGGAGCGACGGCGAAAGGCTAACGCGAACGATTCTTCCAATGTTGTTGTCCGCAACCCTCTGAGCCGCGGGACTGTACAAATTGATACGCAAATTGCCGCTTTCTCGGCGATGGCGGCGGTTATCATGGCAGGCTGAAGAAAGTTGTGGTTTGGGGGGCAACGGAATGCGCAGCGCAGTGGCGGTGGCCAATTTTTTCG
This sequence comes from Gammaproteobacteria bacterium, assembly GCA_022599775.1. Classification (GTDB taxonomy): domain Bacteria; phylum Pseudomonadota; class Gammaproteobacteria; order Nevskiales; family Nevskiaceae; genus Banduia. The sequence goes on along the minus strand of JAHZLQ010000045.1, from coordinate 9,281 downwards.
TAAGGCTTCAGCAGCAGACCAAGCAGGCGGAGATGAGTGGCAACAAGCTGCAGGATCTCGTCTATCTGGCTCATGGTTATCTGCTGGGCACGTTGTCTGAATCCTTGATCAATACCGCAGTGTTCGCGTGTCGCGATGGTGTCGTCGTTCCGGAGCTTCAGGATCTGGGGTGTGCCGGTGGCAAACGCGTCTCCCGCCCCTTGGCTCTATTCGAACTTGACGAAACTCGCGGCGTCATGGTCGAGCAGATCCCGGTCCTTCATCCCAAGGAGCCGTCTGCGGTTCATCTGCTGAAGGTCTGGGAATTCTGGGCGGCCACGCCTGCCTTCGAGTTGCGGGAGTTCGTACGTGAACACGGCGCGCCCTGGGATCTGATCTGGAACGACGAATCACGTGCCCTGGACCAGCCGCGCCGGATTCCTAACGCTACGATTCGTCTGTGGTTTCGCGACTACCTCGCTCGAGAGATGCCCAGGCGGCCAGTGCAGCAACAACACCTGGGAGACACCCAGGCCGTGTTGATCCACCCCGATCCGGGTCGCCTGCGATCGGTGTAGGTCCAGACCCGGCGCCACACGGTCATCGATTTCGCGGGGCCATGCGATGCGCGGACGGCCCATGACGATCGCGCGGTTGCCGAGAATGGCGGGCGCAATGGGCCGGGCGTGGATGCCCTTGTACACCAAGCTTTCGGGACCTTTGCCATTGAAATTCAAGGCAACGATCCAGGGTTGCGATCTGATGGAGCCGGCTCCGGACGTGCCCTTCGACGCCGTCCTGTGACCTGCTTCAGGCTTGATCGACCAACAGACTTTCCACTGGGATCTCACCGAGACGTTGACGGCCGCCGAGGCTTTCGAGCTCCAGCAGCACCACACAACACACCGGTTTGGCGCCGAGCGCGCTGATCAGCTCGGAGGCCGCTGCAGCGGTGCCGCCCGTGGCGAGCACATCATCGACGATGGCACAGCGTGTGTCGGCGGGGAAGGCGTCGGCATGCAGCTCCAGGCCATCATCGCCGTATTCGAGCGCATAACTGTGTCGGACCGTTTGTCGCGGTAGCTTGCCGGGCTTGCGTGCGATGTGCAGCGGCATCTGCAGGCGCGAGGCGATCGCCGCACCGAACAGGAAGCCGCGCGCCTCGAGCGCGACCAGCGCGCGTGCATTGTGGGCTTCGATGCGCGTGGACATGGCTTCCACCACATCGGCGAAGGCATCGGCATCCGCCAGCAAGGGGGTGATGTCGCGGAACATCACGCCGGGCTTGGGGTAGTCGGGCACCTTGCGGATCAGTTTGCTGACGGTCTTGGCATCCATCTCGGTTCTCGCGGCGGTGTCAGCGCATGCGCTTCTTGGGCTTGAGCAGGGTTCCGGTGCATGCGGCCGTACCGCAGCGACAGGCCCAGAGCTTCTTCAGCCGCTGAGTGTGCGGGACTTCGAGCACGATTCCATAATCGTAGACCAACTCCTCACCAGCGCTGACCGGACGCAGGGTTTCGATGAAGATGCGGTCCCGGCGACGATCCTTACCGGGGTGTTCGTGCAGTACCGCCTGACAGTTCGGTTCGCAGCTGTGGTTCATCCAGCGCGCCGAGTTGCCACCTTCATTGCCGTCGAGTACGTAGCGGTCGTTGAGCGTGAACAAGAACGTATGGCCGGACTCGATGCTGCCACCATAGCGGCGATCGGCCTGTGCGTGCGTCAGCAGGCGGCCCTGGTACTGGATCAGGCGGTATTCGGCGGGAAGGTCGCGCGCGGCGAACATGCCGTTACCGTGTATCGGCGAACGGCGAACAATGATTGAACGGGGCATGCGGTTTGTTGTCAGTACCGAAAAGGGGCGGTGCGATGGTCCGGGTCGTGACGGCCGGTGTCGCGGCCGCCATTACGGCGGTTGTGAAGGTGTTTGGCAAGCAAGGTACATGCTGGACACTCGTGATGAAACCATGCGGCGCGATAAGGTACGACGCCGTCGGTGCCTGTAACCGATCCGCCACCACGTCATGCAAGGAATCCCATGCGCCTGATCCCGCTGTACTGTCTGGTTTATCTGAGTCTGGCGATCACGACCGCCTTCGCGGATTCAGGCGCGAGTTTCGTGCCGCAGACCTATGCGTTCAAGAGCCAGAACCAGTCCCTGCAGATGAGCTATCTGGACGCGGCGCCCGAAGTCTCCAACGGCGACACGGTGCTGCTGTTGCACGGCAAGAATTTTTGCGCGGCCTATTGGCAAGGAACCATGCGAACCCTGCTGGATGCCGGCTATCGGGTCGTCGCGCCGGAGCAGATCGGCTTCTGTTCGTCCTCGCTGCCGCGAGGCTATGAATACAGTTTTCACCAGCTCGCCGACAATACGCGTGGATTGCTTGACAGCCTTGATCTCGACCGCGTGATCGTATTGGGACATTCGATGGGCGGCATGCTCGCCACGCGCTTCGCTCTGATGTATCCGCAGCGGGTCGAGCAACTGCTGTTACTGGACCCGATCGGCCTCGAGGACTGGAAGGCGCTCGGCGTGCCTTACCAGACAGTCGATACCTGGTATGCGGCGCAGCGCAAGATCGACTTCGAAAGCATCAAGCGCTATCAGCTCGCAAGCTACTACGACGGACAATGGACACCCAACTATGAGCGCTGGGCACGTCAGCTTGCGGCGCTGTACTCAGGGCCGCAGGCTGACGATATCGCCTGGAGCCAGGCACTGACCTATGACATGGTCTACACGCAGCCGGTGGTCTACGAGTTTGATCAACTCCAGATGCCGACGGTGTTGATGATCGGCCTTCACGACCGCACGGCGCTGGGCAAGAATCTGGTGTCGGAGGCGCAGGCGAAGTCGCTGGGCGACTACCCGCAACTTGGTCCACGGATCGTGGCACGCATTCCGGATGCGAAGCTGGTGGAGTTCGAAGGTTTGGGGCACCTGCCGCACATCGAGGCACCGCAACGGTTTTACGAAGCCCTGCTGGACGCGCTCGGTTCGTCGTCCTGAGGCGATCAATCAGTCGCGATCAGCGTTTGTGAGCCCTGCCAGTGTTCGCCCGGCGCCAGCCGGATCGCGCGTTGAGCCTGTGCCGCCTCCACGCATAGCATGCGGCGTTCGCCGCCCGGTTCCATGTCGTCCAGGGCTGCGGCCTTCGTCGCGCCGGGATTCCAGATCACCGCGTCGGCAAATCCCTCGCTGTGGACAAGGGTGCGGCAATATCCGTCATCGACACGCAGTTCGCGCGGCGCGTCGGGGTAGACCCGGTCGAGCTCGGGGCCGAAGCGCAGCTCCGCTTCATCCTGACGGCAGGCGGCAAAGTCACGAGTCGCATCCAGGTAGTGGCCTCCGCCGAGGCCGTGCAGACGCACCTGCGCGATGTCCGCAACGCGCAGGTAGGTATGTAGTGCGGCCGTGAATTCGAAAGCGCTGTGGCCGGGATTCTCCACGCGCAGGGACACCGTCAGTGCGCGTTCGGAGAGCGCCACGTCCAGCAACAGCCTGAAGGCCTGCGGCCACATGGCGCGGGTGTACGCATCGTCGCGCAGCTCCAGACGGGCGCAAGCCGGAGCCTGTCCCAACAGCGTCCATGACCGCGTGCGAGCCAGTCCATGTTTCGGCAACGGACCCCGGTTGGCGAACTGCGGAAAGATCACGGGTATGCCGCCGCGGATGGATTGCCCATCGCCATAGCGACTGGCTCCGCTAAGAAACAACCGCTCGGAGGCGCACGCCGATGGCGTCCAGGACAGCAGTTGCGCGCCATGCAGCCCGAATGTCGCCTGGGCGCCCTGGGGGCCTTCGAGCCTCAGGGTCGAGGTGCGGTTGGATTCGTTTCGACCCAAGCTCGTCAGATTTTCTTGTGTCATTTCTTCGTTTGGGTCTCGAGGCGGTCCCCGCTCGCGGATTCCGAAGCGGAAGTGTTCAGATCCGATTCACAGCGCCTGGGGCAGCCTTGCGGCCGAAATGGGGAAACCCGCGAAAGCAAGAGAGCGTGACATGAAAGCACAAACCAATAATCGATTGAATGGCCGACTTAGCGGACCATTTTATGGCGTGATGATGGCCGGTGCGCTACTGGCTGGCTGCTTGGGCCTGAGTGCGTGCAATGGCGTGGCCGAAGCCGACTCCGCAGCCTCTGCGGCGGCCGAAAGCTGCAACGATTGCGGCGAGATCGTCAACATCTCCGCCCGCAAGGTCAAAGGTGATTCCTCAGCGGTGGGTACGGTTGCCGGTGCGATTGTCGGCGGCGTGGCCGGTCATCAGGTCGGTGGCGGCAGCGGCAAGGATCTGGCGACGGTGGCCGGCGCGATTGGCGGCGCCTTTGCCGGGCGCGAGGTCGAGGCGCGCAGCAAGTCCTACACCGTCTACGACGTAACGATAGAAATGAACGAAGGCGGCACGCGTTCGCTGACACTGGCGTCGGTCGACAACCTCTACGAAGGTGCCGAGGTCCGGATCGCAGGCGATCGGGTGGTTCCCGCAGGCTAAGCCGAGGCCGCGGCGCACCGAACGCATAAAGAGACCCGCCATCTGGCGGGTCTCTTTATTGGATCCAATAAAATAGGCGGAGCTTCCCAAGGAAGCCCCGCCAAAGTTCCGGTTGCGTTAACCGGAGGAGGAGACCATGCCCAAGGACGGCTGAAAGGCCATCGGATTGGAATGTGTCGAGGCGCTACGCCTGAGGCCGCGGTCCAATTGGACCGGTGCCGCCTGAGACTGCGCCGCTGCTACCGGGCTGTTCGCGGCGCTGTGCGTCATCGCGCCAGCGCTGGCCCAGGTCGCCATCAAATTCAGAAAATCAGGCAAAAGCTTGTTCATCATCGACTCCCGAGGTGCCGCTTGCACCATGCTCTGCCCGCCAAGTATTTGTCGGGCTGATTGACCAAATGCGTCCGTTCATCACCTGAATGGCGTCCGCATTCATCTCCTGCGCAAAGCGCTACACCAAAGTCGCGTCACGAAAACGCTGTACTGTTGCTTGTTTGAGTCATTGTGCAACGCAGCAAATACTAGGATCGATCAAGCCTGCATGCCAATCGTTTGTTCGAATGCGACTGATTCGTTTTGCTTATGATGTCGCGCTGGTGCACTGCTCACGGAGCATCCATGGAGCTGTACCAATTGAAGGGGTTTGTTGCGGTGGCCGAGTTGGGTCATATGACGCGTGCCGCCGAGCGTCTTCATGTCAGCCAGCCCGCGCTGAGCGCGCAGATCCGCGCGCTGGAGTCGCAGCTGTCGCTCAAATTGTTCGAGCGCGTTTCCGGGGGGATGCGTCTGACGGCGGCGGGTCGGCAACTGCTGTCGGACGCCGAGGTGGTACTCGATGCGGCGGATCAGTTGCGTAATCGGGCGCGCGCCTTGTGTGGAGAACCCGCCGGGCAATTGCGTGTGGGCACCGTGTCTGAGCCCGAGTTCATACGAGTGGCCGAATTTCTCGGCGCCACGATCCAGCGCTTTCCGATGATCCGCGTGGAATTCCACCACGGTGTCACCGGCGCGGTGTTCGAACGCGTGCGTGACGGCGAACTGGACGCGGGCTTCTATTACGGTGAACTGGGCGATCCGGACGTCGCGAGCCTCAAGTTGCGGGATATCGCTTACCGGGTGATCGCCGCGCCGTCATGGCAGGCACGGATCGAACGTGCTCATTGGGAGGATATTGCGCGCATGCCCTGGGTGATGGCGTCCGAAATTTCCACCCATCACCACCTCGTCATGGGACTGTTCCGGCGCCACGGGTCGACGCCGGCCAAAGTGGTCGAGGCCGACCAGGAATCCATCCTCAGTTCTCTGGCGATGGCCGGGGCCGGGCTCGGCCTGATGCGCGAGGAACGTGCGCTACGGCAACGTGAACTCGGTGAGGTCTGCATCTGGGGCGATGTGCGACTGGAAACCACGCTGCGCTTCGTCTACCGCCGGAAGCGCAGCGATGATCCATTGATACGTGCGGTGCTTGATGTGCTGTCCGCGGTCTGGGCGCGCGGCGCCAGTTGAGTCTCAGCGTTTCGATTCGAAGATCGACGAAAGCAGATCCTTGCCTTCACCGCGCTCCAGCTTCGGATAGCGCAGGCCGCCGTGGTAGTCGATCGAAACGCTGCGATATCGATCGAAATCCTTGATCAGCAGTTCGATCGGCTGCGGATCATCGACGCTCTGCTTCACCGCGGTTTTCAGTACGTCCCCGGAATATTCCCGCCCGTTGACCGCGACGATTTTCATCGCCTTCGACAGGCCGGCGTCGAAAGCCGGGCTGTCCCAGACCACGTCCTTGATGTCGCCGTCCTTGCCGACCGACATGCCCAGCGAATAGCCGAAATCCGAGCTCTTGTACTGGGCCTCGGAGCCCTTGCCGTACTCATTGGGTTCATCGCCGAACGTCAGCGTCCAGCCGCTACGCTTGATGCCGTCCAAGGGGGCCTGCGGACCGTGGCCTTCGAGGCGATCAGCGAGAAATCCGGACCAGTCGAATTCAACGACGCCGTTGAGTGTGTCGACGACGTCGGCGCGCGTGTAGGTGTTGACCGTGTAGCTGCCATCATCCATGCCGAAAAAGGTACGCGCGAAATCGTCCAGCGACTTGCGGCCGCGAGTCAGCTCACGAATTTTCGTATCGGCGTCGAGCCACAACAGCAGACCTTCGTTGTAGTAGTCCTCGCTTCGTTGCCAACTGGTATACGACAGCGGCAGTCGCGGCGTGATGATCGGTTGATTGGTGGTGTCGATCAGCGGACGCCATACCCGCCCCGGCCGTTGGAACTCATAGGTCGCCGCCACGTTGGCGAAGTAGGCGCGCGCCAGCTTGGCGTCCCACAGCCCGCAACGGGCAGCCAGCACCTTGCCGTAGTACTGGGTCATGCCTTCATAGACCCACAGCAGACTGTCCTGCATCGGTGTGTTGAAGTGGGGCGTCGCCAGGTCGGCGCCACGCCGGTACTTGCCGTTCCACGAGTGTGTCATTTCATGGGCCAGCAGCTCATGACCATTGGCCTGCTCCGGCTTGTCCCATTCCGTGAAGTAACCGGGGCTTTTGCCGTTTTCGCTGGAGCGATGATGCTCCAGACCGATGCCGCTGAAGTGGTCCGACAGCGCCAGCAGGAAATCGTAGTGATCGTAGTGCTGTGCGCCGAACAGCGCCTTGGCCTCGGCCACCAGGTTGCGGTGCGCGGCGAGTTGCTCGTCCGTGATCTCCAGGCTTTCCTGCGTATCGGCCACGATGTTCAGGTAGACCGGTGTCTTGGCGCCCGGCGCAAGATCCTCGCGACGGAAGTGGGCGCCGGCGAACAACGGGGAATCCACCAGCGTATCCAGCGAGACCGTCTTGAAGTCGATGGACCCCGCGCTGCGCTGTTCCACCTCCAGTGCCGAGCCGAAATCCCAGCCGTCCGGCAGCACCAGACTGGTGTCGACCGGAATACGCGAAGCGAAATAGCCGGCCGGATAGAGCACCACGGCATTCCACTGCAGGCCGATGATGTCCGGAGTGGCGACGATCCGCCCCTGCGCCTTGGACAGCGGCGAGGCGAACTGGAATTCGAGCGCTATGCGCTGTACGCCCTCGGGCACGGACAGGTGGAACGCATAAACGTCCAGCGGGTCACGTGTCCATTCGATGCGTTGTTCGCCGGCCCTGATGATCAGTCCGGTCAGGGCAGAGATCGGGCCGCGCGCTGCGTGATTCCCCGGCAGCCATTCGGGGTAGTAGAGCGTCAGCGGGCCGGGTTTGACGGGGATTGTTTCCTGCACGCGAAACACGCGATGGGCACGGTCCGTTGCATCCACGCGCAGCTCGATCGTGCCGGGATAGGGCGTATCCAGCGGTGCACGCGCTGCGCGCGCCGGCCAGCCGTTGTCCTGCGCATGGCTCGATTGCGCCACGAGCAGCATCAGCAGTACGGCGCATGAACGGATCGGGTTCATGTGGAATTCCTTCGGTTTAAGTGGCGGCGAATGCCGCAGCCGGGTATGGCGCGGCGTATCGGCGCGCGGACGTTGACGGCGGAGTCATCCTTGCCGTCAGACTGATGGCTGGGGACTTGAAGATCAAGCTTGAGGAATTCGGTAGTCATGCTTTGACTTTTGAATGGGCATGAATCCTGCCAGTTCAGTTTCGGCTCGTTCACTCAGAGGGATTCCGATGCCCGAGTTTCGCATTCGAAGCACCCAGGCCGTCAGGCTCGTCGCGGTGGTGCTGTGCTCGTGCGGCGCTAGCTTCGCTGTGCACGCCGAAGGTGCACAGGAAGCGAGAACCTGGGGTTTACCCTGGCTTGCCGGCACGGCCGAATCGCGTGGCGTGAACCTGCCCAGGCCGCTGGGTGTCGGCGCGATGGCGGTCCATTATCGCGAGGATCTGACGCTCGACGAACTGGTCCTGTCGGCGGATACCGGTCAGCGCGGCGGTGTCGATTTCATCGATATCGACAACGCCGAGATCACCACGGAAATTCTGCAACTGCGCTTCGATGCCTGGTTGTTCCCGTTCATGAACGTGTTCGCCATGGTCGGTCTCGCCGACAATGACGTCAGCGCCGATTATTCGTTCCAGGGCGACGATCTGATCGCCTTTCTGGGCGACGAGTCGCGCTGCGCGCCCGATGCCTCGCCACGGCCGGCTGCCTGTGACATGACGTTTACAGGTGAGATCGGACAGAAACCCGAGGGCGCCAGCTACTCTTTGGGCACCCTGCTGGCTGTCGGCAGAGGGTCCTACTTCGCGCTGGCGGGTATCAGCTACACCTGGAATGACGTGGACACGGTTGACGATTCGATCGAGACGTTGGCGGTCTCGCCGCGCTTTGGCCGCCGCTTCGAAGTCAATGGCGGCGAAGTCGCGGTGTATGCCGGTGGCCTGTATCTGGACAGTGACGTTCAACTCAGCAAGCAGCTGACGTTCGCCGCGCCGGACGGCGATATCGAGGTCACCATCACCACCTATGAGCAGAACGCCAAGCGCTGGAGCTATGTCGCCGGTGCCAGCTGGGATGTGTCGAGGGATTGGAACATCCAAGGCGAAGTCGGCTATGGCAGTTCGCGCGAAGGCGTGCTCGCCTCGGTCACACGCCGCTTCTGAGACCTGACGGCCATGCTACAGGCGGCGCCCCGCAGAATGGATCTGCTGCGGCATGCGCCGTTCGTCCCACCCCGCTCTCCCGCAAGCGGCTGAGCATTACCCACAAGTCCGCTGGACATCGGGAGGGGCGCGCTGGTTGGAGAGGGTCCGGTAGACGTGGGTGAGTTCGTCGAGGCGCTGCAGGCCGCGCCAGGTGGTCTGTGTGCCGGGTTCGCCATCCGACTTTCT
>JAHZLQ010000044.1 GCA_022599775.1 Gammaproteobacteria bacterium | reverse complement strand
CGGTTCCCGGATTCCGCTGCGCTTCATCCGGGCTACGACTTGCTTCGAAACCTCCGTATCGCGACCCTAGTCAAAGCTGCACAGCCCCGCCAGCTGTTCGCGGGTATATGTCTGCGACAAGCCGTCGGAATCGGTCACGGTCACGGTGCCAGCGGCATCGAAGACGATCGTCGCTGCATCGTCGTCGGCTTCGGACTCCACGCTGAGGGTGCCCGCGCTGATCGCTTCACTCGCGGTGCTGACCCGCATCAGTTCCAGCGTCTCCAGGGTAGCCTTGCCGCTGCCGCAACCGCCATCGACCAGAAACGTACCGGCCTGATCGACCAAATAGTCACCGTCATCAGTGGCATCCACTTCCAGACTGTAGCCGCTGAATCCAAGGGCGGTGCCTTCACCACCATCGAGGGGCGCCACCGAAACCTCGAGCAACAGTTCCAGATCCAGCGATTCCAGAGATTGCGTCGCCGAATTGATCTCGGCACTGCCGTCGGCGAACCCGAACAGCAGGGCGCGCTGCGCCGATTCTGCCGGCGCCTGAACCTCCAACAGAAATGCCGTGGTATTCGCGCCGAACTCGAACGTGAGCGGATCACACTCCCCCGATGAGGCTTTCAGATTGCAGCTGAAATAGAGGCGGCCATCGGTGTAGATTTCACCCTGCTGGCATTCGTCGAAAACAAGCTCACTGCTGATGCTCGGCGGAGAGCTGTCAGTATCGTCGGTCACCGTTCCGCCATCCGAACAGGCTTCCGTACTGCTGGCCTTGGCCGAGGCGGCCGCCTCGGAGCCGGCATCGCCACCGACCCGGATCAGGAGTTTTGTCGTGGCACCGATCGCGAACGCGAGGCGGGCGACATCGTCGGTATCGTCCAGTGGATATGGGCCGTCCGCCCCGCTCAGATCGATGTCCCGGTCCGGGTCACCATCGCCCGAGTCGCCACCGCCATCCCCACCACCACCGCCGCCGCAGGCGGCCAGCGTCAGCAGGGTCAATCCGGCAATGGCTAATCGTCTGAGGTCTTCCATGGGAGCGCACCGTCGATTGAATTGATTGTAAAAATTGATTCGCAAAACCAGTGCCGAGCGCGGTTATTGCGACAGCCTCAGGCGGTCCTGGCTCAGGCCCAGCTGATCGAAGCGCTGGCGCAGCAAACCGGGAAAACGGCCGTACCAAGTGGCGTTGAGCGGAGAGGGATGCGGCAGCGGATGCAGACGCAGCGGGCGATTCATTCCCGCCAACTGCACCTCCAGCGAACTTTCGAAGCGGTCTTCGCGGGCCCAGAAGGCATCGAGGCGGCCACGCAGCGACTTGTCCTGAGCGATGCCGAACCACAGAAAGGCCTCGCGCCCCAGCGTGATCAGATCGCGACCCAGCCAGCTATGTTCGAGCAGCTCCGTCATCGCCGGGTGGAAGCGCTTCTTGATACTCATCGACCAGGCCTTGTTTCCGACGGGCTTGTACGGAACGGTATTGATCCAGAAGAAATGCCGGCTCAGGGCGCGCGAGGCTTCGAAGTCCGGAAGCGGCCGTCCATAAAGCTGCTGATGAATCGCGCGCCGAACGATCTGCCCGCCGGCCCCGATGAAGGGCTCGCCGTGACAGATCTCGTCGCGACCGGGATCGCGCCCCATGAATCCGATGCGGGCATCGATTTCGCCAAGGCCGATGATCGGATCGAGCGGATTCTTGTCGAAGCGACGGTAGACCTCCACGTCGACGCCCGGGGTCGTGGCCGCAAGCTGACGAAACGTGGCGAGTTGATGCGCGTCCAGCGCCATGTGGATCTCCGGAACGGTGGGGTTCGTGGCGGAGCAGCATGGCGGTCGCGGCGGTGACTCTCAAGCCTTCAATCGTCGCCCTTGCGCGCCAGCGCATCGAGTTCCGGGTAGAAGCGGAACAGTCCATCGCCGAACGGCTGACGACGCGCCGAGTGCCAGTATTGCGCGAGCGGAGGATGTCTCAGTACGGCATCGACCAGTGCGGTGATGCGCGGGTGCCGCGCTTCGTGGCGGCGCATCGCAGTCGGCAAGGCATAGCGCAGGCCTTCCACCACTAGAAACAGCGACAGGTCGGCGTAGCTCATGCGTGAGCCGCTCAGATACGGCCCAGGTTCCAGCGCGATGACGCGGTCGAAGTAGTGCAGGAATTTCGGCAGGCGCGACAACAGGAATTCCTCGGTGCGTCGCGCCGCTTCTTCGCTCTGATCCTCATAGTAGAGCCCGGACGCAATCGGATGATGCGTGTCGTGGATTTCCAGCACCCAGTCGGCCAATGTGAGCTGCAGCTGGTTGAGCCACAGGCGGCCTGCCTGGTCGTCCGGCGCAAGGTCGTGGCGCGGCCCCAGATACGCGAGGATGTTGGCAGTCTGGCCGATCACAAGCTCGCCGTGGCACAGGATCGGTGGCGCGAATCCCGGCGTCTTCACCGCCTTGCCGTCGATTTCCCACATCGGCGAGGCCGGGCCATCACCGCCTTCCTGTGCGACATCGCGATAGTCCGCGGCGGCCGCCTCCAGCGTCAGGCGTACGAACTCGCCGCGTCCGGGCAGGCCCGGCCAGTAATGAAGCACGTAGCCCGGTTCGGGTTCTGGCCCCTTGCGCATTACCACCTCCGTTAAGGCCTTTGGAAGGCGGCCCAGTTTGGGCGCCGAGGCTGAGTGCGCGCTTAAGCTGTGATCAGGCCTGTCGCTGGTCGTGCACCGTGAACACTTCGCGCAGATAGGCGAGATAGCCGGGGTCGTCACACATCGTCTTTTCCGGCGAATCGCTGAGCTTGGCCACCGGCTGTCCATTGCAACGCGTCATCTTGATGACGATGTTGATCGGCTTGGGACCCAGATCGTTGGTCAGGTGCGTGCCGATACCGAAGGCTAGACGGCAACGATCATGGAAGCGTGCATACAGTTCGACGATGCGCTGCATTGTCAGGCTGTCGCTGAACACCAGGGTCTTGCCGCGTGGATCCACACGCATGCCTTCGTAGTGCGCGAGCATGCGCTCGCCCCATTCGAAGGGATCACCGGAATCGTGACGGGCGCCGTCGAACAGCTTGCAGAAGTACAGATCGAAGTCGCGCAGGAAGGCGTCCATGCCGTAGGTGTCGGACAGGGCGATCCCGAGATCGCCGCGATACTCGCTGGCCCAGGTTTCCAGAGCGAACTTCTGTGAATCCCGCAAACGCGGCCCCAGCGCCTGGCAGCCCTGCAGGAATTCGTGCGCCATCGAACCGATCGGCGTCAGGCCGTACTTCATGGCATGCCAGACATTGCTGGTGCCGGCGAGTTGCGGGCCGAGCAGCGATGGCAGTTCAGCGATCAGCTCGTCATGCCAGACGCCCGAAAAGCGTCGGCGTGTGCCGTAGTCGGCAATCCGGCAATCCTCGTCGGCCTGCTCGCGCAGCACCCTGCATTTTCGATGCAGGCGACGGCGCCCCTCGTCGAAGGCCTGATCCGGATCGACGCCGCGATAATGCACTTCGTTGACGATCGCCAGCAGCGGCACTTCAAACAGAATCGTGTGCAGCCAGGGGCCGCGAATGACAATCTCGATCTCGCCCGGAACAAGCGACGCCTTGACACTGACGAAGCGCTCGTTGAGCTGGAACAGACCGAGGAAATCGACGAAGTCGTCGCGCAGGAAACGTAGACCACGAAGGTAGTCGAGTTCCGGCTGGGTGAAGCGCAGCGCGCACAGTCCGCGCACCTCTTCACGAATTTCATCGAGCCCGCGCGCCAGATCGACGTTCGGCGTGCGGCACTTGAACCGAAACTCCGCCTGCGCACCGGGGAAATGGTGCAGCACCACCTGCATCATCGTGAACTTGTACAGGTCGGTATCGAGCAGGGACTGAATGATCATGAACGCGGCTTCATGAGGCTGTAAGGCCAGTCTACCGCGCAAGAAGCCGGCGCGGCCCCGGTGGGGCCGCGCCGTGCAGCACATGCAACTCAGTGGCGCGCGACGGATACCGGATCGCTGGCCGGGAAGGTTTCCTCGATGCCTTCGTCCAACTCGGTTTCCGCGTCCATCCGACGGTTCAGCGGCGTGCTCAGCGCGCGTAGCAGGTCGCTGGCATCCACATCCTTGAGCTTGCCGGCGATGTCGCCCATCGACACCACGCCGACCAGACGCTTGTCGCGACTCAATACCGGCAGGCGCCGGACCTCGTGGCTGATCATGCTGCGCGCGGCCTGGCGGACTTCATCGTCTTCAAAGCAATAACGGATTCCGTCCGACATGATGTCGCGAATCTCGGTTTCGGCATCGCAACCCTTGGCGATGCCGCGGACCGCAAGGTCACGATCGGTGATCGTGCCGAGCAGGCGGTCGTTCTCGCCGACCAGAATCAGCCCGCTGTCGGCTTCCGACATCATGATGGCCGCCTCCTGCAAGGATTGGGCGGGACTCGCAACGCGTACATCGCACGTCATCAATTCACTGACTTTCATGTTCGGCCTCCTGCGGCTTGCGCAAAAACAGCGGCGGCATCCACAACAAACGAAGCGGTGGCTACCGGGCTGAATTCAGGCTAGCAAACGCGCCTGAATCGGATTCGAACCATCACCGTGCCCACATTCGAGGGGGTGAGACATCGCCGCGACTTGTATACCCTGCGCAAGACACGGTACCGGCAGCGAATCGGTCCGTGCGCGTGAGACACCGAACCTCGGACAAGGAGTCCGCCATGCACCACCGCATCGTCGTACTGTCGGTGGTGGTCGCGATCTGCGGCTGCACCGGCGATCACAGCAAAGGAAATTCATCGGAAGCGCCCGCCATGGCAACGGGTACCCCGAGCGCCTGCCCCGCCAACTATCTCAGCGTCCGTCTGAACCGGGTCGACGCCGGCGCGGGCCAGCGTGTGATCCGCGCCGGCATCTACAACGACAGCGCACGAAGCTGCGTGCTCAGCGGCTACCCCGGCATACGGCCATTGAGCGCCGCCGGCAGGCCCGTTTCAGACATCGAAGTGCGGCGCGCCGCCGTCGAGACCCAAACCAGACCGGTGGAACTGGCGCCCGGCGCGCAGGCCGATTTTTCGATCGCCTTCGGCGTGATCGAGGGCGAGCCGGAGGGCTGCCCCGAAGCGACTTCGATCGAGGTGATGCCGCCGGACAGCGAGACCGCCATCGGCACGCTCGACAGCCCGGTTCGGGCCTGCGGCTCGCACGTCGAAGTCACACCGCTGGTCGGCGCGAGGTCGAAGGCGCCCGGGGCCTGATTCTCGTGAGCCATTCCTGCCCGCCGACCGCCGTCGTGCAGCCTGGGGACCCGTGTACAGAAGGCCCGGAGCGCAGACCGACGCGGCGATGCACGAATGGGTCGCGTCTTTGGCGAGAGAGCGCCCGAATGACTGCCGGCCGCGCATCTGCTGCATCAACCGGGCCTGCGCGGCCGTTGCTTGGCCGATACCGATTTGATGACAAGTCGACCGCCCCCAGACGGTTCCAGCGGGACTTTGGCAGCTGCGAGCGCCTGGACCATGAGTGCTTGCACATGAGGCGTATCCAGCACCTCCGCCGATTCCAGCGGAATGAACCGGTTGGTGCTGCCACTGCCCTGTAGAAGACGGTGCGGATCCTTGAGCTTGGACTTGCCGCCCTGGAGAAAGCACAGACTGACCCGCTTTGGGTACAGCGCTATGGAAAAAATGGCGTCCGAAGCTCGTTCGCTTGGCCCGAAGCCGACGGCCAAGGCGTTGTAGTTGTCGTAGACGAGCTGTAGGGCGGCGGGAAAGCGCTCGCGCATCTTGGCCAAAGCGGCTACAGCCAAGGCTGCGATCTCGGGAGTGAATCTGGCGATGAAGCGATCAAGCTGTTCTTCTGGAGTCATAGCGATCTCCGGCGAGCGCCGAAGGCAGATTGGCAGCGACTAGCCCGCCGGCAGCTCCAGTTGCGAACCCAGGAAATCCGCCGTCCAGCCAGCGATCAGCGCCGCGTGGCTCGCCGGGAAGAAGTGGCCCGCTTCCGGTACCACGCGGAATTGTGTATCGGGCAGTGTCGCGGCCAGTGCGCGACCGGACGGCAGGCAGCGCGAGCGTTCGCCGTACAGCAACAGCGTGGGGACCTCGATCTGCGCAATGCGCTCGGCGCTGGCGCCCATCGCCAGAAACTCGCGCGGTGCCTCGGTTTCGTCCAACAGTTTCAGATATTGACGCGCGCCGCGCATGCCGCCGCGCCCTTCGCCGAACGGCGTGAAGGCGTCGCGCGCCTGCGGCGCCCACTGCTCGGCGCGCAGGCGTGCGGTGACTTCCAGATAACGCAGGCCCACCTGCGGCTCGCGTTCCCAATCCAGCCCGGCACGCTCGGCGATCTCGACTTCCATGGTCGACAGATGCGGCGAATCGCAGAGGTGCTGCTCGGGCTGCAGACGGTTGATCTTGCTGTCCATCAGCACCAAGCGACGAAGTTTCTGCGGATGGCGCACGGCAAACTCCAGTGCAATGCCGCCACCGTAGCTGTGACCGACCAGGTCCGCCGACTCGATGCCGGCGGCCTCGAACAGCGCGGCAAGGTCCTGCGCCTGATCCACCGCCGAGTAGCCGCGCGGGCTCATGCCGCTGTAGCCGTGACCGCGCAGGTCGTACAGGGTGACGCGGAAGGCATGCTTGAGCGCCTGCGCCAACGAGGCGTACCAGAACGCCCGATTGGTGGCGAGCCCGTGCACCAGCACCAGGTCCGGCCCTTCGCCCAACTGCTGATATTCGAGGCTGCAGCCATCGGCCAGCTCAAGGCTTGCCATCAGCGCGACTGGCTCACAACTGCTGCGCGAGGAAGTCCGAAATCTGACCGATCGACAGATCGTCGACGTAGCGGCCGTCCTTCATCAGCAGCTTCTCGAACGGCAGCTTGCGCTTGCCGAAGTCCTCTTCGATCGCGACCACGAGCTGGATGATGTCGATCGATTCGAACGACAGGTCAGCCAGCAGCTTGGTGTCGCGGTTCATGTCGCCTTCGAACTCGCTGTCCCAGTCGGCGGTGAAGTCTTCCAGGGTGGCGATCAACTGGGCGGTGATGGCCTCGGGAGCCATCGAGGGCGTCGCGAGATCGTTCATGTCCTGATTCCTCTGATTGGATTTGGCGTGGTGGCGAGTACCTCCGAAACTGCCGTCACTCCCCATCACTCCATGTAACCGAGCATCTGCAGCTGTTCCATCAGCTGCTGTTTTTCCTTTTCGTCCATTTCCTCGCCGGCCTGGCGTTCGCCCGGCGCCTTGGTCTTGGCACCGTGCTGGACCGGGTTCTGCGCCAGCCATTGTTCGCTGAAGAATGCCGCGGGGACTTCGCCCTCGAAATCCTTCGGCACTTTCAGGCCGACGCTGTGCAGCAGCGTGGGCGCCACGTCGACGATCTGGCGCCGGTCGATCATGCCGGATGCGGCGACACCAGGGCCATAGGCCATGAAGATGCCGTCCGGATGATGGGTGCCGGCCGCGAGTTCGCGCTGGATCACGACCGGCTGGAAATTGCGGATCGAGACGAAGCCGTGATCGCGCAGCACCAGCGTCAGGTCCGGCGCGCGCTCCATGTGCTTGCCGGGGAACCAGTCCTCGCGCTTGAGGACATCGATGACCACCGGCTCGCCCTTTTCATTGGTCAGGGAGTAGAGGTCGTCGATCAGCTTTTCGCGAAAACTTTCGTACTGTTCCGGCGGAACGCCGGAGTCGCCGGGCTTGGCGGCCACACGAATGTTGATGCCGTTCGAGGACGGCGTGCGGCAATAGGCGGTGGTGCCGGCCCAGTCGAGGTTGGCGAAATCGCTGGCCTCGCGACGCAGCGCCTGCTCGCTGCCGTCGCTCTCGGCCCATTTCACATAGCCCTTGTCGGCCAGGAACGCGTTGATGCGCAGCACTTCGGTGGATGCGGTGAAGCCGTGGTCGGAGGCGAAGAATACCTGCGCGTCCGGGCCGGCCAGTTCCACGAGGCGCTTGATGTAGCCGTCCAGGTTGCGGAAATATTCGAGGCAGACATCACGCATGCGCTTTTCCCAGGGCTCCGGATTGGCCGGCACCAGTTCGGGATCGAGGAACGCCCAGGCCTGATGCTGGATCTTGTCGGTGCCGTCGAACATCACCGCCATCAGGTCCGGATCGTCGTTCTGCATGATGTACTCGGCCACGCGGAACCATTGTTCCTCGCGCGGCAGGTGATAGCGCACCCAGCTTTCGGTGTCCTCTTCCGAAAGCTTTTCCATCGCCTGCTTTTCATTGTCGAAATCCCAGGCCAGTTCCTTGGGGTCGAAGCCGGGAATGTCCTGCTTCATGCGGTCGAACAGCTCGCGCGGATAGGTGTTGCGGCGCAGATGCTTGGCCGGGATGAAGCCCGGCACGACACAGCCGTTGACGTTCTCGGGTGCCGGCGCAGTCAGCGGAAAGTTCAGTGCCGCGACCTTCTTGCCCTGGCGCGACGCGATCTGCCAGATGAACTCGCAGTCGATGTCGCGCGAGTCGTACAGCGTCCAGTAGATCTCGCCGTCCTTGTCCTCGGCGCGAATGAAGTCGAACACGCCGTGATGCCCCGGCCCGCGGCCGGTCTGGATCGAAGCCCAGGCCGGTGGCGTCAGCGGATTCGGCGTGGACGCCAGCTTGGCGCGCGCGCCGGCTTCCATGACGCTCTTCATGAACGGCATGGTGACGCCTTCGCCCGGAAGATCGCGGGTCATTTCGTTGAGGACGGTGTAGGTGCAGCCGTCCAGGCCGATGAATAAGGTCTTGCTCATGGTCGCGTCCCTGTGGATGGTTTATCCGCTATCCGATTGAAAGTCTCAGCGCATTGAAACGCTGCGTGAAATGTGTTGCGAAGGCGGTACCGCGACGGCGATGACCGATTCCTCATCCAGAAAATAAAGGCTCACCGAGTAGTTTCGCGAGCCATGCCGAACCTGTGCCGAACTCGCGCCCGCCGAGAGCTGAAGCGCGCTGACTTCCCATTCCAGCGGGCGCCCTTCGAGCCCCAGGCCGGCGGCCTTGGCCGCCGCTTCCTTGGCGGACCACAGGGATACCGCGGCACGCAACTGCTGGTCGGCGCCGAGCGGCGCCAGCAAGGCCGCCTCGCGTTCGCTCATGCCACCTCGAATCAGCGCGTCACCATCCACGCGCTGCAGCCGCTGCAGGTCGATTCCGACCTCGCGATCGGCGTCCGCCGCGATCGCAACGGCACCGCCACCGGAATGGCTCAGCGAGATCGCTGGCGGTGCGCCCGTGATCGCGGCACAGCGTACGTAGGGACGTCCGTTGTCGGCGTTGAGGATGTCCACGTCGGCCGGCGACAGGTTCATGCCACGCGCCGCCGCCCAGTGCCGCACCGCATCCTTGGCTGCGACACGCCCCATCAGCCAGTCGGCTCGACGACCACCGCCTCGTTGCATCGAATTGAACAGCTTGCGCTCGTGGGTGGACAACATCATGTGCGCAAGAACGCGCATCCAGATTTCGTGACCGATGGCGAGGAAGCCGTCGGGAAACGCGGGGTTGTGGACCGCGTAGGCGCCATCGCCGACCGCCAGCGGAACGCTCAGCCATTCGCGCTGCGGTTGCAGGCGGTAGTTGAAATAGCGCTGTGGCACATCGAACTTGCGGTCCTGCCAGCCCTCGAGCCGCATCAGCACCGTGCCGTTTTCGTGGATCAGGTCGAACTCGGCGTGCAGCTGCGTATCGCCGACCGGATGAAGCCGCCCGCGCCCGATCAGGCGGGTTCCCGGCGCCGGCGGCGGGCCATAACAGCCGAAGCGCTCACAGCGGAACGGAAAGCAGTTGTAGTCCCAGCCGTAGCGTTCGATCAGCCAGTAGCCGGCCATCTGACCGACGGCATCGAGCAATGCCGCGTCGGTCTGCATCCGCGGCGAGGTCGTGAACGAGAAGAAGTTGTAGGTGTCATGCGCTTCGAGATCGCATTCGACCGCAGTGGTGGACCACCGCCGCAGGTGCTTGACACAGCGCAGTCGCGGACCATGGAACATACCCAGGCTGTAGAGGTTGTCGTCGTCGTGCCGCGCCACGACCTGCGGCGGCTCCTCAGGCCAGGCCAACGGTTCGGGCGCCGGCTCGTAGTCCGGGCCGAGCACCACTTCGGTCTCGAACACCACCAGGCCCATGGGCGGCATGCCCTCGCCGAGCACGTACAGCTTGACCGAAACCGTGGACGCCTGGGGCAGACGCGTGGCCACGATACGCAGATCGAAGTAGTCCTCGTCCAGCGTCAGCCAGCGATGGCCGCGAACCTCACGGTGGCCGCGCACCACGAAGCCGTCACCAAGCAGTCGTCGCGCCGCTTCGGAGGCAATCTCCATGCTGAAAGTGAACGGCATCACCTGCAGCGCGCGCAAACCGGGATCCAGCACCGACGGTGCGGAACCGATCGCGTGATCCTGAAGATACAGATCGGTATCGGCGTCGTAGCGGCGGTGAGATTCGAGCCGGTCGGCTTCCAGCGCCACGATGCGGCCCAACATCGGAAATGCCGGATCGTAGCCCGGCGTCACCGCTTCCGGTTCCGCGACGCTCGCTGCGGCCTTGGCCGACGGTGCGGCGAGGGACTGTACGGCCAGCCCCTGCCCGATCTGCGACATGACCCGCATCTGGCTGGCGAGAAAATCGTTCATCAGCGAGAAGTGGGCACGCAGCGCATCGGCTCGCGGGTCCGCCGGCATGGTTGCCGTCGGTGGCAACGCCGCTGCGGGCGGCACAGCGGGGCTATGCGGCAGCTCGGAGACCGAAGGCAACGGTGTGTCGATGGTCGGCGGCGCCGCAGGCGACGTCTGGAGCTGCGGCCGACGGAACGCGTCCGGCACCCGCAGCTCCGGCATGTTGAGGTTCAGGATGGCCGGTTTGCGGCGCGGTATCGCCGGTGCGACCCAATCGATATCGGCAATCTGTCGATGAGCGAACAAGCCCGGCACGCGCAGCGGCACGCCGCAGGAGAACAGCTGCGCGAGCATGTGGTTGAGCTGCTGGATGCCGGAACGGCGGCGACTGTTGCTGGCCACGGCCACGACCTGCTCATGCCCGCGCAGCGCATCCGAGACGAACGAAGTCAGATTGCCGCTGGGCCCGATCTCGACGAACACGCGCACGCCATCGGCATACAGGCGCTCCGCGGTTTCGGTGAAGCGCACCTTGGCTTCCCATTGCTTCGATGCGAGCGCGCGTATGCTCGGCGCGTCTTCGGGAAAGGGTCCGGCGCTGCAGGCGCTGTACAGCGGCACGCGTCCGGCACCGAACTCGATGTTCTCGTAGTAGTGGCGGTAGGCGTCCGCCACCGGACCGAACAGCTCGGTGTGATAGGCACGACCGAACGGCAGTTCCTGACAGATCGCACCTTCGGCGGACAGCTTGGCACGCAGTTCGCCGATCGCCGCCGAGTCCCCGAACAGAACCAACTGGTTCGGGCAGTTGTCCATCGCCGGGATGATGCCGCGCGGCGGCGCGCTCAATAGTGCCTCGCGCTGTTCGGGGCGCAGCGCACCGATCGTGAGCAGGCTGCCGCCGACGATGCGGCCTTCCTGGTCGAGCCGCTTGTAGATGTCGTTGAGATCGCGAATGGTCTGCGCGATCTCGCTGCGCTGGCTGAATCGGCGTACGCCCGAGGCCGTGAGTGCTGTGTTTTCGCCGGTGCTGTGGCCGAGCATCAGGTCCGGCTTGAGGTCCACCGCATCGACCACGGCGAGCAGCGCCATGCTGGCGGCAAACACCGATTCGGCCGCCACATCCATTTCGTAGAGCCGCGCTTCCAACGCCTTCGCGGTGGCTTCACCCAGCGCCGTGGGCGCCGGGAACAGCACCGGGGCTCGTGCCGGAGCGCCGCGTGCGGCGGCCGTGTCGTCGAGGAAATCGAACCAGTCACGCGCCTGCGGGAACTGCACGCAGACATCCGACAGCATGTTCGGGTACTGCGCCCCTTCGCCGGGGAACAGGAAGGCGACGCGCCCCGGTGGCTCGCCATTGCCGTAGTAGATTCCATTGCGGGTCTTGAACGGGGTGTCGCCACGAGCCAGCTTCTCGGCCGCCTGGGCCAGCTTCTTCAGCAGATCGTCGCGATCGGCCGCAACCAACGCGAGGCGATGGCTGCCGGAATCGTCCTGCGCGCACAGGCGCGCCAGGGATGGCAGTCCGGGTTGGTCGAAGGCCGAGGTGCGGACCACCAGTTGATCGACCCGCGCACGCAGTTCGTCCAGCGAGTCGGCCGCCAGGACCAGCAGTTCACCCTCGCTGGGCGCGTGCAGCACCTGCGCCTGCACCTTGCGGGCCGGCCGGTATTCCTCCAGCACCACGTGCGCGTTGATGCCGCCGAAGCCGAAGGCATTGACACCGGCGCGGCGCGGCTCGCGGCCGCCATGAATCCACGGGCGCGTTTCAGTGTTGACGTAGAAGGGCGTGCGCTCCAGCCCCAGTTCGGGCTCCAGTTCATCGCACAGCGTCGGCGGCAGCACCTTGTGGTGCAATGCCAGCGCGGTCTTGATCATGCTGGCCGAACCGGATGCCGGTATGCAGTGGCTGATCATGGATTTGATCGAACCGATCGCAATCGTCGGCAATTCGCCATGACGCGGACCGAACATCCGCGACAAGGCCTGAATCTCGGTGCGATCGCCCAGCGGCATGCCGGTGCCGTGCGCCTCGATCAGTGAAATCGTATCGGGCGAGACCTGAGCGTTTTCGTAGGCGCGGCGCAGTGCCAGTTCCTCGCCTTCCAGACGCGGCGCCAACAGGCCCTTGGCACGGCCGTCGCTGGCAACACCGACGCCACGGATCAGCGCATAGATCCGGTCGCCATCGGCTTCGGCGTCAGACAGGCGCTTGAGCGCCAGAAAACCCGCGCCCTCACCCAGCAAGGTGCCTGAGGACCCCTTGCTGAACGGGCGCACGCGATCCCGCGACAGTGCGTTGATGTTGCAGAAGATCATGAAGATCTGCGCGCCGGTCTGGACCTGAGAACCGCCGCACAGCATCACATCGCAACGGCCGGCCTGCAGTTCGCGCACGGCCGCCTCGACCGCCAGCAGCGAGGATGCGCAGGCGGCATCGACCACGTAGTTCGGCCCCATCAGGTCGAGCCGGTTGGCAATCAGTCCGCTGGCGATATTGGGCACGAAGCCCGGCGAGGCCTCGGCATTGAACGCCGGCAGCTGCGCCCGCAAGGCTTCCCGCAGCTCCTTGAGTTCGGCCGCCGAGAAGTCGGGACGCACCGCGGTGATCGCGGCCAGCGTCTGGTCCAGCATCAGGCCGTGCTGCGCCAGCGTCATCGTGCCGCGATAGGCGTAACCGCCGCGACCGACGATGATGCCGACACGGCTGCGGTCGAAGTCCTTGTCGAGCAGTCCGGCATCGGCCAGGGCATCGCGCGCCAGCCTCAAGCCCAGATAATGGTCCGGATCGGCGCCGTCGATCGAACGCGGCATGATCCCGAACTCCGCCGCGTCGAAGCTCGCGAGTTCCTTGAGGAATCCGCCACGTGTGGTGTACAGGCGATCGGTCGATTCAGGATCGTTGTCGCGCGACAGCGCCGCCCAGGCGGCATCGGCCTCACTGGTGGCATCGACCTTGTTGAGGACGTTGTTCCACAACTGGTTCGCATCGGCCGCGCCGGCAAAACAACCGGCGACGCCGACGATGGCAATCGGTTCGGCGCTCACGAATGCCCCGCGGCGCGGTTCAGCGCCGTTGACAGAGTGCTTTCGCTGTCGAGGACCGCCAGGCGCAGATCGCCCGAGGCGTCGACGAAGTAGGCATCGAAGGCAATGGCCATGTCGTGGGGTGGCGGTTGCAGGCGGAACAGCACCTTCAATGTAGCGGGCAATGGTGCCTTTCCATAGCGTACGAGCCGGCCAAAGCGCGCCGGCAGCGCGCTGGCCGAACGCCGCCTGCGCGCCCAGACGAAGGCCAACTGGGCCGCGACATCGATCAGCCCCGGATCGAGCAGCCACTGGCCTTCGGCGCCGATCCAGTCCTGCGGCGTGCTGGATCGCACCACGGCGTCGGCGCCGGTCTCGTCGAAGGCGTCGATCGCGGTCATCAGCTGGAATCGTCCGGTATGGAACAGCTCGTCGCGATACACCGTGGCGACATCCAGCGATTCACCCTGAATCGCCGCAGGCACCGCCGGTGGCATCTCGTCAAGGCGCTCGACCAGGCGGACCGAGGCGCGATACAGCGGTGCCTTGCGGCCCGGTTCGACGATGTCGACGCTGATCATCTGCTCGCCGCTGCCGGAATGTGTGGAGGCCCGCGCACGAATCGAAATTTCCCGGCCCTTGTCGTTGTCCAGCACCACGCCGGCCAATGTCCTGAGGTCGCGAACCTCGGCGAGCTGCCAACCCGGCCAACCTTCCACCGCCACCTGCGCCATCCACTCGGCCGCCGCGGCCGCCGGCAGCACGCGCTTGCCGTTGATGACGTGGTCGTCCAGATAGGGGTCCGATTCCGCCGTGAAATGGTGAGGCAATACCAGCGCGCCGCCGCTGCCCATCTTCAGCGACTGGCGGATCAGTGGCATCGCCTGCGACGGTGCGTCGGCGGCCGGCGCCTCGGTGCGCGGCGCGATGCCGTCGATCTGCTGCCACGGCCCCTGGCCGATCACCACTTCGACTTCATTCTTCGGCCCGTAGGCGAGTTCATTGACGAAGTAGCGGCGCCCGCCAGCCAAAGGAATCGGTTCCATGCCGCGTTCCCGGAACTGGCGCTTGACGCCTTCACTGGCCATTCCGGCGTCCCAGGGACCCCAGTTGGCGGCAATCACGCGCGTCTCGGTCCATTCGCGCGACAACTGCCATGCCAGGCGGTTCATCACCTCGTTGGCGCAGGCGTAGTCGGACTGCCCTTGATTGCCGTAGCGGCCAGCGACGCTGCTGAAGAACACCAGCAGCTTCAGCGATTCAGGACGCAGCCTGTGCTTCAGGGTCCAGGCCGAATCGATCTTGGTACCGAACACGCGGTCGAATGATTCGACGGTCTTGTCGGCCAGCAGCCTGTCCTCGATCACGCCAGCGCCGTGCAGTACCGCGTCGATGCGACCGTATCGGTCGTACACCGAATCGATCAGTCCACCGAAGGCCTGAACATCACGCACATCGCAGGCCTGGTAGTCGACCGTGGCGCCTCGCGCCGCCAGGCGCAGCAGATTGCCGCGAATCTCGCGCGCCGCCAGCAGCCGCGAAAGCTGACGCTCAAGTTCGACCGGTTTAAGAGCCTGACCACTCGCACGCGCGTCCTCGATCAGGCGCTGGCGCAGCGCCGTCGCGTCGGCGGCCTCGGCGAAGCGGGCTTCCTCGGCCGGCGGTTCGGGGCTGCGCCCGACCAGCACGATCCGCATACCGGGCTGCGCGATTTCTTCCAGCAGTTCGGCGGTGATTCCGCGTGCACCACCGGTGGCCAGCACCACCCAGTCACCCGAGGGCGACAGGCGCGGCGCAAAGGCATTTTCCAGTAATGCGTCTTCGACGGTGGTCGTCGCATAACGCGCGTCGCCGGTGTAGCCCACTTCCGGCAGCGTATCGTTCGCGAGCAGTTCGTCGGCCAGATAATGGGCGATGGTCGCCGAGGTCTGGCCATTGAAATCGACCAGACGGAAACGACCCTCAGGGTATTCGTGACGCAGGCACTTGATCAGCCCGGCAACGCCACCGCCCGGCACGGCACCATCGCCAACGGCGGTGCGTCCCAAGGTGCCGCCCAGTCGCGTCGCCGTGACCAGGCGAATGCCCGAGAGTTCGCTGCCCAGTGCCTGCACCAGATGGAACAGCGACATCACGCTGCGCTGCGCCGCCCCGCGCCAATCCGCGAACGCATCCGAGGCCAGCGGTTCCATGCCGTACAGGTGCACGACACCGCAGACCGAACCGTGGCGCTCGCGAGCTGCGGCCAGACTCATAGCAATCGCGTCCGGCTCGATCGCATCCACCGTCTGAACCGCAGCGCCCTGCGCCACGAGGGCATCAATCAAGGGCTTGCGGGTCGCCTCGTCTCCACCACAGACCAGCACGAGTCCGCTCAACGTGCAGCGCTCGGCAATGAACGGCACCGACTGCGGGCGGATCACATAACGTGGCACCTCCGCTATCGCGTCGGCGGCAGGCATGAGGCGTGAGGCGACAGGCGTAACGGCCGCCACCGGCTCCGTTGGCGCCAGTGCGTCAAGCGCGGCGATGATCGCGTTCAGCGTCTTGGCGCGCGTGAAGGTTTCCATCCCGGCCTGCATCTGCGTACCCACGTCCGCCGGCAGCTGCTTCTGCAAGGCACCCGCGATTTCGACCCGCTTGATCGAATCGATGCCGAGATCCGCTTCCAGATCGGAATCCAGGCCCAGCATGTCCTCGGGATAGCCGGTACGTTCCGCGACGATCGCCAAGAGCAGAGCCGCGTAATCGACGCTTTCCGCGCTCCCGGGTCCCGGGTCCCGGGTCCCGGAAGCCGCGGCAGGCGCGGCAGGCACGGCAGGCACGGCAGGCGCCAAGGCTTCGAGCGCGGCGATGATCGCGTGCAGCGTCTTGGCGCGCGTGAAGGTTTCCATCCCGGCCTGCATCTGCGTACCCACATCCGCCGGCAGCTGCTTCTGCAGGGCGCCGGCGATCTCGACCCGCTTGATCGAATCGATGCCGAGGTCGGCTTCCAGATCGGAATTCAGGCCCAGCATGTCTTCGGGATAGCCCGTGCGGTCCGCGACGATGCTCAGCAGCGTCGCCTTGTAGTCGATGCGGGTGGCGGGAAGCGTGAGGGCTGAGGCGACAGGCGTCACAGCCGTCGGCGCCAAGGCTTCGAGCGCGGCGATGATCGCGTTCAGCGTCTTGGCGCGCGTGAAGGCTTCCATCCCGGCCTGCATCTGCGTACCCACGTCCGCCGGCAGCTGCTTCTGCAAGGCGCCCGCGATCTCGACCCGCTTGATCGAATCAATACCGAGATCCGCTTCCAGATCGGAATCCAGGCCGAGCATGTCTTCGGGATAGCCGGTGCGTTCGGCGACGATCGCCAAGAGCAGAGCCGCGTAATCGACGCTTTCCGCGGTCCCGGGTCCCGGGTCCCGGGTCCCGGAAGCCGCGGCTGGTGCGGCAGGCGCGGCAGGCGCCAGCGCTTCCAGCGCGGCGATGATCGCGCTCAGCGTCTTGGCGCGCGTGAAGG
>JAHZLQ010000043.1 GCA_022599775.1 Gammaproteobacteria bacterium | reverse complement strand
GGCGATGGCCCCGAAGGGGTGAGGCCCAGGGAAGGGCCGAATAATCCTGGCCCCCCAGCCAACACCGCTTTCGCGGTGTTCCAACGCCGACCGGAAGCACATCATACGAAGGCCCGCCTCAAGCGGGTCTTCGTATGTTTAGTCGCGTCAGGCGGGTGCGGACCGTGTGGTGGCAAAATTTGATCAATTTGCCGAGGCAAACTGGCGAAAAAAGGATGCCCCTGTAAAGCGAGGCATCCTGTCGCTTATCGACAAAAAGCTCAGCACGCGGAATATTCAGTCATCCGATGCAGTCGCCGGCAGACACTCCGCTTCCAGCGCCTCCAGTTCTTCGAGGGTGTAGCTCACCGGGCTACCGCCGTTCAGCGTGACCGTGATCGACTGATCCTCGTTGTAGACAATCCCTGCGACGTCGTCGCCGGCATCGAGCTGCAACTCGCCCCCTCGCAGTTCGCCGGATTCGTCCTCGGTGATCAGCGGGCTCACGGTGCTGATCTGCACCATTCCGCTTGGGCAGCGGTCATTCAACAGATCTTCGGAGCCGATCAGGCCGTCCAGCGTGGTCTCCGACAGACCCACCGTTTCGGTGGGCACGACACTGGACACGAATAGCGCGCCGTCCAGTGATTCACCCAGCAGGATGCGGTTGTGGTAGTCGCCAGCTGACCCATGACTCTCGACCTCCCCACGCAGATAGACCTGACTGCTAACGCGCTCATCGTCCTGCGATTGCGTGTGAATCACGCCGAAGAAGCTGAGATCGCTGGATTCGGTGACGCTGCCCTGGGTGGTGCTCGTCGACAGGGTGAAAGGCAGGTCTTCGGCCGTACCGAAGCCGACGTAGTCGATTCCGCTGTCGGTGCCGTCGGCCGGTGTGCCTGATTCTTCATAGCCATCGATGGATGAACTGAACGAGAAGTCCGCAGATTCGAACGATGCGATGCAATCGCGATATTCGCTGGATTCGATGTTGAACAGACTGTCGGTGAACGGAGAATCGAGCGATTCGGAGCGGGTATCGAAGATCTCGACCTCCCCGCTGGTCTCGCAGCTTTCCACCGTCTTGTAGGCCTTCGACGATTCCGGGGTTTCCGGAACAGGTGGGGATTGGGCGACGCTCAACAGGCTGGCGCCGAACACCGCGACATCGTCGGTGGAGGTGAGCTCCACGAACCCCAGGTCATCGGCCGGTGGCGTGCCGCCATCACCGCCGTCGTCACCACTGTCGCCACCGCCGCCGCAGGCGGTCATCAGCATCAGGCTGGCGAACAGGCTTCCAAGTGTGAGTTTGTACATGAGTCAGCATTCCCTTTTGACTGTGGACAGTCGGAGATACGGACAAAAATCCGAATTGCGGACAGCGCGATACTCGCGATTCGCGATAATGGGTCTCCACGAACACGGGTTCCGATGCACTACCGTCACGCCTTTCACGCCGGGAACTTCGCCGACGTCTTCAAGCATGTGCTGCTCTGCGGTCTGGTTCTCGCGCTCAATCGCAAGG
The DNA here is from genome assembly GCA_022599775.1 of Gammaproteobacteria bacterium. Lineage (GTDB taxonomy): Bacteria > Pseudomonadota > Gammaproteobacteria > Nevskiales > Nevskiaceae > Banduia. The sequence goes on along the minus strand of JAHZLQ010000043.1, from coordinate 40,822 downwards.
GCGCGCCGTGGACGTACCTTGAGACACATGCCGGCGCTGGTGGCTATCGCTTGCAGGATGAAGCCCAGCGCACGGGGGAGTTCCGCGAGGGTGTCGCACGGCTGATGAGCGTTGATGCCGCGCCGTTTGCCTTGTCCGAATGGCTGGATATCGTCCGCAAATTCAATCGCGGCGCCGCGCTGGACGCCTATCCCGGCTCTCCCTGGTTTGTGCGTCAGCTCGCGCGGGAGCAGGACCGCCTGGTCCTGTGCGAGCGTGTCGAAGGGGTGTTCAACGATTTGCGCATGCTGTTCGCGGGTGATGCTGCCGTCGCCCTGCACCGCCGTGATGGTTACGAGCTGCCGGCCCTGTTGCCGCCACAAAGCAAGCGGGCGCTGGTTTTGATCGATCCGCCGTTCGAATCGCCGACCGAATTCGAGCAGGTGTCGGCGTCCCTGATCGCCGCCAGAAAGCGGTTCTCTCAGGGAATCTACGCGGTCTGGTATCCGCTGAAAAAGCGCTTCGAAGCGGACCGCTTCTGTCGCCGCATGGGGCGCGAGGCGGATCGCGATGTGCTCGACCTTCGATTCGAGACCGGCGCGCCCGGCGAAGGCCAGATGCGCGGCTGCGGCGTACTGATCGTCAACCCGCCGTACCGGTTCGAAGAAGACTTGGCGCCCGCGCTCGACCTGTTGAAGCGCCTGCTAGCCCAGGGCTCGTCCGCAGGCTGGCAGGCTCAGTGGCTCAACAAAGTTTAGACTTTTGCGATGAACGACGAATCAGACAAACCATTGGAAGTCCTGGCCGAAGGCAAGTTTCTGCGACTGCTGAAGCGCGGCCGTTGGGAGTATGTCGAGCGACCCAATGCGCGCGGCGCTGCATTTGTCGTTGCCGTCACAGACGAGGGGGAGCTTGTTCTCGTCGAGCAGTTCCGGGTGCCTCTGGGACAGCAATCGATTGAGCTGCCGGCGGGGATTATTGGGGACGAGGCGCAATTCTCCAACGAATCAGCCCTTGAATCTGGTTTGCGCGAGCTGGAGGAGGAAACCGGCTTCCGTGCGGCTCGGGCCGAGTTGCTGTTTGTGGGTCCGACCGCGCCAGGCCTGTCCTCAGAGCACATCAGCTTTATTCGCGCCTTTGAGCTTCGCCGCGTGGGTCCCGGTGGAGGGGTGGCGGACGAGGATATTCAGGTGCACATAGTGCCGCTGGAAAGAATCGACGAGTGGTTGGCGATGAAGCGCGAGGCCGGCTACTGCATCGAGCCGCGTATCTATGCCGGACTGTATTTTGCGAAGGCGATGAATCGTTCGTAGGCGCGGGGCTACCGTTCCGGCCGCCGCACTGCATTGACCCCCATCAATGGCCCGCACGGAGCCAAGGCCGAGCATGGCGCTTGCACGACCGCCGCCTTGTGAGGCCGATATTGAGCACGTATGCGATCCCCGACCCGGTTCCCTTGCACGAGCCGCTACCGCACCGCAAAACCTTGCGGGCCTGGCTGGTGCCGCTGTCGGCGCGCGACACGCGCCATGCGCTGGCGCTGGTGGCGCTGGACTCGGTGCTGTTCGTGCTGGCGATCGCGGCCACGGTGTGGCTGCCCTATGTGCTGTTGAAGCTGCTGTTCGGCGCGCTGGCCGGCTTCGTCATCGGGCGCCTGTTCATACTCGGGCACGATGCCTGCCACCAGAGCTTCACGCGGCACCGTGGGCTCAATCGCTGGATCGGACGCTTCGTGTTCCTGCCGTCGCTGACGCCGTACAGCCTGTGGGCGACCGGCCATAACGTCGTTCATCACGGCTATACCAATCTCAAGGATTTCGACTTCGTCTGGCAGCCCAAGACCCGCTCCGAATTCGAAGCGCTGCCGCGCTGGCGCCAGGCGCTGGAACGTGTCTACCGCAGCGGCTGGGCGCCGTGGTTGTACTACCTGGTCGAAGTCTGGTGGCTGCGCATGTTCTTTCCGAGCCGGCGCTACATGCCGACCCGGCGCAGCGAATTCTTTTGGGACTGCATGCTGATCTCGGGCGCGGCGCTGCTGTGGATCGGCTTGCTGGCGACGGCGGCAACGGTGAGCGGACAGTCGCTGGTGTTGACGCTATTCGCCGGATTCGCGCTGCCGTTCCTGGCCTGGAACGCGATGATCGGATTTGTCGTCTACGTGCACCACACCCATCCATCGGTGGAATGGCACGACGACAAGACCGCCTGGGCCGATGCCCAGCCGTTCGTGTCGACGACCGTTCACCTGCGCTTCCGTCCGCTGCTCGGAATCGATGCCGGGGTGCTGCTGCATCACATCACCGAGCATACGGCGCACCACGTCGATATGGGCATCCCGCTGTACCGGCTGCGGCGCTGCCGGGGCGCATCATCATTCAGACGTTTTCGTGGCGCTGGTATTTCGACACCGCGCGGCGCTGCAAGCTGTATGACTACCAGCAGCGCTGTTGGACCGACTTCGACGGCCACCGCACCAGTGGCGAAGCGGCGGCAGCGCCTTAGAGCAGCCGGTTCGGCGGAAACTGCGCGGCTTCGGGCAGGGCGCCCGCAGTGCTGACCGCATGCGTCAGCAGACGGTCGGCGGCGACCGGGCCGACCGCTTCACAGGCGGTGATGTAAAGGCCGTGAATCACTGCTGCGTAGTCCGGTGGCGCCAGGCTCATCAAGGCGTCGAGATTGGCCCCTTCGATGGCCCAGCGGCGAACCACGGCCGAGGTCGCCAGCGGCAGGTGTTTCGCCAGCAGTTGCGTGAAGTCGTACCAGCCCGGATTCGGCGCCAGCTTCATGCCCTTGAGGATGGATTCGCCCATCGACCGAAAGATCACGAAGGCTGGCGGCGTGGGTGCCATCGTCGGTTTGGATGGCGGTGCGGCGCCCGGCTGCATCGGTGCGGCGTCCAGCGACTTGTACAGGGCCATGCGCAGACCATGCCGCTCGCCCTCGTCCATCTGCAGCGGCCCGGCCAGTTCGTTGACCAGTTCGATAACCGTCATGCGCCCGCGTTCGGCCGCGAGCTTTTCCCAGAGACCGATGGCCGTGTGTGCGCGATCCGGGCCGAGCACCGAGACCAGCGCCTGATGCAGTGCTTCGCGGCGGCGTGCGCGCGGTGTGGTGGACTTGGGCGAGTCCGCCATGCTCAGTCCTTGCCCGCGTGTGTGAGGTCGCGCTGGAATTCGGGATAGCCGATTTCGTAGTGCTCGGTGAAGTCCAGGCCGCGTTGCTCGTGCAGCGTCGGTGCGCGCAGGCCGAACATTTTCTTCACCACCCAGAAGGTCAGCAGGGCGGTCGGAAAGCTCCACAGGAATGCGGCGCCGATTCCGATCAACTGAACCTGGATGCGTGCCAGATCGAACAGATCGCCGCGATAGAACAGCGCGGCCGACAGCGTGCCCCAGGCGCCGCAGAAACCATGCACCGATACCGCGCCGACCACGTCGTCGAGTCGGAACCGTTCGAGCAGCATCACGCCCAGCACCGTGATCCCGCCGGCCACCAGGCCGATCACCAGCGCGAACATCGGCACGGTCGTGGCGCAGGGTGAGGTGATCGCAACCAGACCGCCGATGGCGCCGTTGACGGCAGCGGTCATCAGGATTGGTTTTCGTAACAGCCGCTGCATCAGCAAGGCGCCGATGAAACCCGCGGCGCCGGCGAGGTGCGTGTTCACGCAAATGATGCCGACCTCGGCGCTGGCAGACAGTGTCGAGCCGCCGTTGAAGCCGAACCAGCCCAGCCACAGGATGAAGCCGCCCAGGGCGATGTACGGCAGGTTGTGTCCCGGTATGTCGCGCGGCGTACCGTCGGGCGCGAAGCGGCCGAGTCGCGGACCCAGCACGATCACGCCGGCCAGCGCGCACCAGCCGCCGATCGAATGCACCACGGTCGATCCGGCGAAGTCGATGAAGCCCATGTCGACCAGCCAGCCGGAGCCGTCATAGAAGCTACCCCAGGCCCAGGCGCCGTAGACGGCATAGATCACGCCGGTGATGATCATCGAGGCCACCACGTAGGGGCCGAAGCGCATGCGCTCGGCAACGGCGCCGGACACGATCGTCGCGGCCGTGGCGGCGAACATCAGCTGAAAGATAAAGTGCGTGGCCTCCACGCCCGACTGCAGGTCCGGGAGGTAGTGGTCAAGCCCGAACCAGCCATTCTCGGTGGCGCCGAACATCAGGCCATAGCCGATCGCCCAGTACGCGATCACGCCGAAGCACATGTCCGAATAGTTCTTCATGATCACGTTGACGGCGTTCTTGGCCCGCACCATGCCGCCTTCGAGCAGGGCGAAACCGGCCTGCATGAAGAACACCAGTGCGGCCGCAACGATCGTCCACGCAATGTCGGCAGGGGTGTCCAGCGGTCCTTCCGCGAACCCCGCGCCTGTCCACATCAATGCGGCCCCGGCCGCTACCAAACCTACCCCCCGGCGTCGAGACATGAGGCTCCTTGCTCTATTGGAATATATGGAATCGTCTCAAGAGCTTGCCCAAGCAAGAAAAGGGCCACGCCACGGGCCCTGTTCGGCGCCGGAGTCGCGCGCTACAGTAGGCGTTCGAGCCGGGGGTGCCTGCGCGGTCGCAGGCTGAGAGAGTCCCTTGGAACCTGAACCGGGTTATGCCGGCGGAGGGAAGGCTTGCGATTCAGCGCATTCATTTCCCACGCCTGTGCACCGCCAGCGGAGCACTGCCATGAATGTCGCCGTCAATGAATTGTTCAAGAAAGCCGAAGAACTGTCCGCCGAGGTCCGTGCGCCCTTCGCCGCCAGCCGCAAGATCTACGTCGACGGCCCGCAGGGTACGCGCGTGCCGATGCGCGAGATTTCCCTGAGTCCCACGCGCACCGAGAAAGGCCTGGAGCCGAACGCGCCGGTCACGGTCTATGACACCAGCGGTCCGTATTCGGACCCCGCGGTGGACATCAATCTGCGGGAAGGTCTGGCGCCGCTGCGTGCGGGCTGGATCGAAGCGCGCGGCGACACCGAGCAACTGAGCGGACCCAGCTCCATTTTCGGCCGCATCCGTGCCGGCGACGTGCAGACCCGCGAGTTGCGTTTCGAGCACATTCGGGCACCGCGCAAGGCGACCGCCGGCAACAACGTCAGCCAGATGCACTACGCGCGGCGCGGCATCATCACGCCGGAAATGGAATTCATCGCCATCCGCGAAAACGCGCGTCTGGCCGAGCTGCGCGAGAGTTACGAGCAGGCCGGCTATCTCAAGCGCATGCACCGTGGCGAGCGTTTCGGCGCCAAGCTGCCGGCCGAGGTCACGCCGGAGTTCGTGCGCGAGGAAGTGGCCTGCGGCCGCGCCATCATTCCCGCCAACATCAACCACCCGGAGCTGGAGCCGATGATCATCGGCCGCAACTTCCGCGTGAAGATCAACGCCAATATCGGCAACTCTGCAGTCACCTCGTCGATCGCCGAGGAAGTCGAGAAGATGGTGTGGTCCACGCGTTGGGGCGCGGACACGGTGATGGACCTGTCCACCGGCAAGAACATCCACGAAACCCGCGAATGGATCGTGCGCAATTCGCCGGTGCCGATCGGCACGGTGCCGATCTACCAGGCACTGGAAAAGGTCAACGGCAAGGCCGAGGAGCTGTCCTGGGAAATCTTCCGCGACACGCTGATCGAGCAGGCCGAGCAGGGCGTGGACTACTTCACGATTCACGCCGGCGTCTTGCTGCGCTACATCCCGTGGACCGCCGAGCGCGTCACCGGCATCGTCTCGCGCGGTGGTTCGATCATGGCCAAGTGGTGCCTGGCGCATCACAAGGAAAGCTTCCTCTACGAGCACTTCGAAGACATCTGCGAAATCATGAAGGCCTATGACGTGAGCTTCTCGCTCGGCGACGGCCTGCGCCCCGGCTGCATCGCCGATGCCAATGACGACGCCCAGTTCGGTGAGCTGCATACGCTCGGCGAGCTGACCCAGGTTGCCTGGAAGCACGATGTGCAGGTGATGATCGAAGGCCCCGGCCATGTGCCGCTGCACATGATCAAGGAGAACATGGACGAGCAGCTCAAGCATTGCTACGAGGCGCCGTTCTACACCCTGGGGCCGCTGACCACCGACATCGCGCCCGGCTACGACCACATCACCTCCGGCATCGGTGCCGCCAATATCGGCTGGTACGGCTGCGCCATGCTCTGCTACGTCACGCCGAAGGAGCATCTGGGTCTGCCGGACAAGGACGACGTGCGTGAGGGCATCGTCACCTACAAGATCGCGGCGCACGCCGCGGACCTTGCGAAAGGGTTTCCCGGCACTCAGGTGCGCGACAACGCGCTGTCCAAGGCGCGCTTCGAGTTCCGCTGGGAAGACCAGTTCAATCTGGGGCTCGACCCCGAAAAGGCGCGCGAATTCCACGACGAGACCCTGCCGCAGGAAGGTGCCAAGCAGGCGCATTTCTGCAGCATGTGCGGGCCGCACTTCTGCAGCATGAAGATCACGCAGGACGTGCGCGACTACGCCGCCAGGATCGGCGCCGACGAACAGGCGGCTCTGGAAAAAGGCATGGCCGAGAAGTCCGAGGAGTTCAAGCGCCAGGGCGCGCAGGTCTACCAACCTGGCTGATGAGTTCTGCTGGCCAAACGGGCGAGGAACGATGGTGAGCGACTCATCGGCGTAACGGCATCGGCTGGCACAATCCCTGCCTTGACCATGACGAGCCCGGCGGACGACCGGCGCATGAGTTTCGGGGGCAGGGATGTTCTTCAAAGTCGGTCTATCGGCGGCGGCTGCGCTGCTGTTCGCATCAAATGTATTGGCCGGCAGCGAGGCCCTGGGGCTTTGGCGCGGCGCCGTTACGCCCTCTGCGGCGGATCGAGCCCAGCGCCTGATCTCGCCCTCCAAGGCGCGCTATGTGGACGTTGACTCTGAGGCGCTGGCTGCGGCGCTGAACCAGGCGCCGCCCGAATCGGCCGCGTTGACAGACGGACTGCTGCTGGATATCCCGATGCCGGACGGCCAGTCGGCACGCTTCCGGCTCTTCGAAACGGCGGTGATGGCGACCGGTCTGGCGGCGCGGTATCCGCAGATCCGCACCTACGTCGGCCAAGGCGTCACGGATCCCACGGCCAGCGCCCGCTTCGATATCGGTCCGCGTGGCTTTCACGGCATGGTGTTTTCGAGCGCCGGAACGGTCTACATCGATCCGCTGTTGCGCGGTGATACCACGCGCTACCAAGTCTATCGTCGCAGCGACTTTTTCCGCGCGGGATTGGCCGGGGATGCGGTGATTCAGATGGAAGACCGGTCGACCATCGTTGCGCAAAAGGCGGTCGATATCGGGACGGAGCTGCGCACCTATCGGCTGGCGATGGCGACCACCGGCGAATACGCCGAGTTCCAGGACCCGCCGGAATCGGCAACGGACACGCCGGACAAGGCGATCGTTCTGGCCGAACTGGTCAATGTGGTCAATCGCGTCACCGGGATCTACGAGCGCGAAGTCGGCGTGCGGCTGCAGTTGGTCGACGGCAACGATGCGGCGATCTTCACGCGGCCGTTGCTGGATCCATACATCAACGACGTCGGCACCTTGATGCTGAGCAGCAATACCTTCGTGCTCAATGCCGTGATCGGACGTGGCAACTACGATATCGGCCATGTCGTGAGCACCGGCGGTGGCGGGGTCGCCGGTCTGGGAGTGGTGTGCTCGGCGCTCAACAAGGGCGCCGGTGTCACCGGACTGACGGCACCGATCGGCGACCCGTTCTATGTGGACTACGTGGCCCACGAGATCGGCCACCAGTTCGGCGCCAATCACACCTTCAACAGCGAAACGGGTTCGTGCGCTGGCGGAAACCGGAACGCGTCGACGGCTTACGAGCCGGGCAGTGCCTCCACGATCATGGGTTACGCCGGAATCTGCGACGAGGACGACCTGCAACCGCACAGCGACGACTATTTTCACGCTGTTAGCTATGACGAGATCGTGGCATTCACCACGCTCGGGAGCGGCAACAGCTGCGCTGACATCCTGCCCAGCGGCAATCTGCCGCCGGTGGTCGATGCCGGGACGGGTGAATTCACGATTCCCAAGCTGACGCCGTTCGAGCTGACCGGAACGGCCAGCGATCCCGACGGCGACTCACTGAGCTATCAGTGGGAACAGTTCGATCTGGGCGCGGCGGGTCCGGCCGAGGAGCCGGACGATACGGCGCCGCTGTTTCGCTCGTTTCTGCCTGTCGACAATCCCACTCGCATTTTTCCGCGCCCGGAGGATTTGCTGAGCAATACGCACACGATCGGCGAACTGTTGCCGGATCGTGCGCGAGAGCTGAACTTCCGCTTCAACGTGCGCGATAACCGTGTCGCGCCGTCCGCGGGTGGCGTGGCCACCGACACCCTGCACTTCTTCGTCGCCGATGTCGGACCGTTCCTGGTGCTCGAACCGAACGACGCCAGCGAACAGCAGGGTGGTTCGAACGTCGTGGTGCGCTGGGAGGTGGCGGCCACCGACCAGGCCCCGGTCGACTGTCCATCGGTCGATATCTTCCTGTCGACGGACGCCGGAATGAGCTTTGACACGAAGCTGGCCGGCGCGACGGCCAATGACGGCGAAGCGAGCGTCACACTGCCGTCCGCGGGCGCCGAACAGGCGCGCATCAAGGTCAAATGCGCCAACAGCGTGTTTTTCGATGTGTCCGACATGAACTTCAAGATATTACCGGGCGCCAGCGCGCCCGGGGGCGGTAGCGGCGGTGTCTGGTCGGTCTGGACAAGCCTGTGTCTGATGCTGTTTGCCGGCCTGAAGCGATGGGTCTTCAGAACGGAAGGCGCGGCTTCGCGCTAACACAAGCTTCAGCTCTGGTGTTTAATCTGCGTTGACCTGAACGCCGACACGAAATCAGAGATGCCCGAAATCGACTTCCAGAACCTCGAAAGCCTGTTCCTTGGCAACTCGCTCAATAGCTGGATCATCACCGCCGGGGTGACTGCCGTCATCATGCTGATCGCCTTCGCGATCAAGTGGTTGGTCGTGGTCCGGCTGTCGAAATTCGCCAAGCGCACGGAGTTCGTCTACGACGATGCCATCGTCGAATCCGTGCGCGCCACGCGCATGTGGCTCGTCTTCTTCCCGGCCTTGTTGATTGGTGTTCAGGGATTGGACCTGCCAGACAGGCTGGTGGGCGGATTGGCCAAGGCCGCAACGCTCGCGTTCTTCATTCAGCTGGGCCTGTGGGTCAGCGCGGTGATGCGATTCACGATTGCTCGCTCTCGCGCGAAGGCGATGGAGACCGATCCTGGCACGGCCACCAGCCTGTCGGCACTGAGTTTCGTCGGCAAGATGCTGCTGTGGGCCGTGATCCTGTTGCTGGCGCTCGACAATCTGGGCGTCGATGTCACCGCCATGGTCGCCGGCTTGGGCGTGGGCGGCATCGCCGTGGCGCTGGCGGTGCAAAACATTCTGGGCGATCTGTTCGCATCGCTGTCGATCATCGTCGACAAGCCGTTCGTGATCGGTGACTTCATCATCGTCGACAGCTACATGGGCTCGGTCGAGAACATCGGCCTCAAGACCACGCGCATCCGCAGTCTGGGCGGTGAGCAGATCGTGTTTTCGAACAGCGACCTCCTCAATACCCGCATCCGCAACTACAAGCGCATGCGCGAGCGACGCATCGTGTTCCAGTTCGGTGTGCTTTATTCCACGCCGGCCGAACAGCTGGAGGCGATCCCCGCCATGGTGCGCGAGAGCGTCGAGGCCTTGGAAACCACCCGTTTCGATCGCGCGCACTTTCAGGGATTCGGCGATTCCTCGCTCAATTTCGAGGTCGTCTACTGGATGCTCGATCCAGACTTCAATCTCTACATGGACCGGCAACAGTCGATCAACCTCGCTCTGGTGCGCAAGTTCACGGCGGAAGGCATCGACTTCGCATTTCCCACGCGTACGCTGCATCTGGAAAGTCCGGTGCGGGTGCTGTCCAACGGCGAACCGGGGGCAGCCGAGACGCCGTAGGTCCGCTCCGATCGGCATTGCCAGGCACTCTGATACTGTGCGGCTCTGATCGCATCCGGGGCATTACATGAGCATTACCGTCCTCTATGCCGGCCTGTTGGGGCTGTGGTTTCTGGTGCTCAGCCTGCGAGTGGTCCAGGGGCGCGCCAACGGCCCTTCGCTGGGCGACGGTGGCGACAATGGCATGCAACGCCGGATTCGCGCGCACGCCAATTTCGCGGAATATGTGCCTCTGGTGCTGTTGCTGATGGGCCTGCTCGAAGCCGGTGGAATCCGTGGCTGGTTGATGCATGTGTTCGGTATCGCGCTGCTGGTCGGGCGCTTGTTGCACGGTTATGCGCTGGCCTACACCCAGCATTTCAAGTTCGGTCGCATGATCGGCACCTTGCTGACGTTCATCGTGCTGGCGGCGGCCGCCTTACTGTCAATTTGGCGGGGACTCGCGGGCGCATGGCTCTGAGCGGCGCGATTGCTGCGGTCTGAGATTGGGCCGTGAGCGCCTCAGGGACGTGACAGCGCACATCGAGACTATGCGGGCATCGGTACTGTGCCTGCTGCTGGGCGCGATCAGCGCAATCGGCTGGTGGTGGGGCGAGGCCCCACTGGCCACCTCGAAGCCGGTGGTCCGTGTCGAGGCGATCGACCTCAGTCTGGACGTGGCGCCGGCTGAAGCCGCCGTCACGGATCGTGAGCTGAGCCTGCCCTTGATCCAGCCGCACGCAGGCGGCTGGCCGGACCGTCTTGCCGTCATCGTCGTAAACGCGCCAGTGGCGCCCGTGAGTCTGCGACTTGGCGCCGAGTCCACGGATGGGCTGATGCTCGGTTCGGCTCGCGGTGGCCACGTCTTTCGCTCTGTCGTCGGCCGGGTCTTCGATCCTCCGTCCGGCAGCTCCGATCCAATCGAAGTCCGTGTCGAAAAGCCCGCTTCGGGCTGGTGGCCAGTCCATGTGCACGTGGGTACGGCGGATGTTCTGTTGTCCGAAGACAAGCACCGATATCTGATTCGTCGCGATCGGGTCGAATGTGACGCTGATGAGCGGCCAGCGGGCGGTTCCGACGTGGGCTACGGCCAGACCGTCTGAAACGGACTACGAGCCCGGTCGTCTTCTGCCTACAGGGCGTCGGGCAAATCAGCCATGGTCGTCGGCCCGTCCTCGGCGGACACTGAATGCGGGCGTATCCCCACCGGCCGCCGGGGACACGGAAGTGGTCCCGGTTGCATCGCTTCCGCGTCCTCGCGCTGCCGGATCGCCCTTGCGATGCTCCATGCCCGTGGCGGCACCGGTGATGCCGGATCGACCGTCACGGGTCCTTTTTGAATTTCTGCCGACGCCGTCCTTGCAGACAAGCCGCCGGCCTGATCCGCAATCCGTACGGCGCTCGGGCGGACCGCGTCCATTCCGGGTTTGCGCTGCGCGGGCCCTCGGAGCGAAATCAGGACGATTTTCAGCCGATGCGTCGCGCCTGGAACGCCGCCTGCGCCTTGCCGCTATTGCGAGCCACGCTGACGCCTTGATTGGCGCGACCGATCAGGCGGCGCTGCCAGGTTCGCTCCAGGCCTGCGGCACGGCGTTCGCTGCTGTTCCAGGCCGCCTGCATCAGGAACTTGCCGGCGGCCACGGCGTCCGGCGAACGCTGGCGGAATTCCTCGATCAGCGATTCGGCACGCGGCATCGGTTCGGCGTCGACGTAGCTCAGCAACCCCAGCTTGTGAGCTTCGTGCGCGTCGACGGTGCGGCCGGACATCGTCAGCTCCTTGGCCACGTCGATGCGCAGCAGCTCGCGCAGCAGCACCGCGCCGCCCATGTCCGGCACCAGTCCCCATTTCGATTCCATGACCGACAGGCGCGCGTCCGGCGTGGCAATGCGGATATCCGCGCCCAGCGCCAGCTGCAATCCGGCGCCGTAGCAATGCCCTTGTACCAGCGCGATCACCGGTACGCCGAGTTCGCGCCAGGACAGACTCCAGCGTTGGAACTTGTTCCGTGCTGGGCGCCACAGCTGGAGATAGGCGCCCAGCATGGCTGAAGGTTTCGACAGCACGGCCTTGAAATCCATGCCCGCACAGAAAGCGCGGCCTTCGCCGCGCAGGATCACGGCGCGCAGGCGGCGCTGCCGGCGCAGGTGCTTGGCCGCCGACAGCACGCCCGAGAGCATCTCCAGATTCACGGCGTTGAGTTTGTCGGGCCGATCCAGGACCACCTGCGCTACATCGTCGTGGATCTCGATACGAACCATGCCACCCTTGGCGGTCCAGTTTGTAGAAGTACGCATGTCGGAATCCTTTTGAATCTGCTTCCGAGTCTGACAGAGCGGTCGGTTAGGCTACGGGTTCATTCCCGCCGCTCGCTTCCGACATGCCCGAAAAGCCCTACGCCCCGTCCTGCGACCGTAATCGTGATCCGATTCTCGAGGTTTTGCGCGAAGTTCTGGACAAGCCCGCCGACGTGCTGGAGCTTGGCAGCGGCACCGGACAGCACGCAGTCTACTTCGCGCACGCCCTGCCGCATCTGTGTTGGCAGACCAGCGAACGCGCCGAGGAATGCGCCAGCGTCCGGGTCTGGCTCGACGAGGCGCAGTTGCCGAACACGCCGCCACCATTGATCCTGAATGTGGCTGGCGACTGGCCGAAGCGACAGTTCGATGCGGTGTTCACCGCCAACACCCTGCACATCATGGGCTGGCCGCAGGTCGAAACCTTGTTCGCGCGTCTGCCCGCGGTATTGCATGCGGGCGGGCAGCTGATCGTCTACGGCCCGTTCAATTATGGTGGACATTTCAGCAGCGACAGCAACGCCGCCTTCGAGCAATGGCTCAAGGCTCGCGGTGCGCACATGGGCATCCGGGATTTCGAAGCGGTGGATGCGCTGGCGCAGCAGGCCGGCTTGCGCCTGGTCGAGGATCGCACGATGCCGGCCAACAACCGGTGTGTGATCTGGTCGCGGCGATGAGCGTCGAAACCTGTCCCTGCGGTTCGGGGCGACCGCTTGCAGATTGTTGCGCGCGCTGGCATGCCGGGCTGCCGGCACCCAGCGCCGAAGCATTGATGCGGTCTCGATACAGCGCTTTCGTGCTGGGTTTGGAAAGCTATCTGCGGGCGACATGGCATGTTTCGACACGGCCGCAATCATTGTCGTTGCCGGACGCACAAAAATGGCTGGGGCTCAGCATCAAGCGCCACGAGACGGTGGGCGATGCTGCACAGGTCGAATTCGTGGCGCGCTTTCGCGTGGGTGGCGGCAATGCCCAGCGCCAGCACGAACGCAGCCGCTTCGTGCGCGAGCCGGATGGCCGCTGGTACTACGTCGACGGCGAAATGCTCTGACTTCGGGACACAGTCTGTCCGGGCGGTGGCTCGCGGCTGCCCCGTGTCGGCGTCAGTCCCTGAAATTCTCGAACTGCAGCGGCAGTTCCAGATTTTCGGCGCCGCGTAACAGCGCGATCGCCGATTGCAGGTCGTCGCGCTTCTTGCCGTTGACGCGAACCTTGTCTTCGTGAATCTGCGCAGACACCTTGAGCTTGGCATCCTTGAGCCGGGCGATGATCTTCTTCGCGTCGGCCTGCTCGATGCCCTGTTTGATCGTGATCTTCTGCCTGGCGCCGGCCACGTTGGTTTCGATAGGCCCGGCGTCGATGGCGCGCAGGTCGATGCCGCGCCCGGCCAGTCGCTTGTCGAGAATGTCGCGCAGCTGTTCGAGCTGAAATTCGCTCGGCGCGCTTTGCGAAATCACGAAGCCATCGAGCTCGAATGCGGCACCGGTACCACGCAGGTCGAAGCGATGCGTCAGATCGCGGGCGGCCTGATCCACGGCGTTGGCCAGTTCGTGCTTGTCGACTTCGGAAACGATATCGAAAGAGGGCATGTCGGTTGGAAGTGGTCGAGGGTGCCACAGTATGCCGCGCCAGGCGCCTACACTTCCGCATCGGTCGCGGCGATAATCGCCTGCTGGCCATTCATTTCGGCCCACGCGATGGGTGACGCTTGCGTCTCAACAAATTTCTCAGCGAAACCGGTGTCTGCTCGCGCCGCGAAGCCGATGCCTGGATCGAGGCGGGTCGCGTCGCGGTCAATGGCCAGCGCGCCACGCTGGGTCTCCAGGTCGAAGCCGCCGACGAGGTCCGGGTCGACGGTGCCGTGGTCGGTCAGCGCAGCAGTCGCCATATCTACATTGCGCTCAACAAGCCGGTGGGCATCACTTGCACCACCGAGCGTCATGTCGCCGGCAACATCATCGATTTCGTGGGACATCGCGAGCGCATCTTTCCGATCGGCCGGCTCGACAAGGATTCGGAAGGCCTGATCCTGCTCACCAGCAACGGCGACATCGTCAACGAAATTCTGCGCTCCGAGAACCGTCACGAAAAGGAATACCGCGTTACCGTGGACCGGCCGCTCAGCGACCAGTGTCTCGCCGGGATGTCGCGCGGGGTGTGGCTGCCGGAACTGAAGCAGACCACCAAGCCCTGCCGCGTCACGCGCGTGCACGGTGCACGCGGCGAGCATGTGCTGCGCATGGTCCTGACGCAGGGGCTCAACCGGCAGATCCGGCGCATGTGCGCCGAGTTCGGCTACAAGGTACGGCGCCTGCAACGCATACGCATCATCAATATCCAGCTGGGCAGGCTGCCCTCCGGACAATGGCGGGAACTGGAGTCGGGCGAACTGCACGGCCTGCTGCCACAGCGCACGGTGTGGTGAATGGCACGCATGAGGTGACACTTTTTTTCGGGATTTGATAGCGTCGCCGAACCGTCACCCGAATGTCATACCTCTGAAATGAAAATGTGCTGGTCCGCCGGCAGCGCCTGCGTCAATGGGCTGCAACTCTCCTGGGAACAAGCGGGTCCGGATCATGGTGAACCTTTGCTGATGGTGATGGGTCTGGGCGGACAGTTGATCCACTGGCCGGAGGCCCTGTGCGCGGCGCTGGTGGACCGCGGCTTTCGCCTGATCCGCTTCGACAATCGCGATGCCGGACTGTCCGCGCACGCTGACCGCGGCATTCGCGTCAATCTTCCACGCGACTGGCTGCGTGCCCGTTTCGGGCGGGCGGGGGCGGCGAACTATGACCTGCACGACATGGCCGATGACGCGATGGGATTGCTGGACGCCCTGCAGGTCGGCAAGGCGCATCTGCTCGGTGTGTCCATGGGCGGCATGATTTCCCAGATTGTCGCCGCCCGTTATCCGAGGCGAGTCAGCAGCCTGTGCTCGATCATGTCCAGTACCAACCATCCCAAGCTGCCCCCGGCGCGGCTGGACGTGCTGTGGCGCATGGCGGGCATCGGTCCGCGGCCGAAGACGCGCGAGCAGGTGATTCACAAGACCACGGCGATGCTCAATCGTGTCGGCAGCCCCGGCTTTCCGACACCCATCGAATACCGGCGCAAACTGGCGGGCCGCGCCTACGATCGCGCCTTCAGACCGCGCGATCTGATGCGCCAGACCCACGCGATCGTCTCCACCGGTAGCTTCGAAGATCTGCTGCCGCAGATTCGGGTGCCGACGCAGGTGGTGCACGGTCTGGCCGATCCGCTGCTGCGACCGGTACACGGCCGCCGCAGCGCCCAGCTGATTCGGAATTCGCGTCTGGAACTGATCCCGGGCATGGGCCACGATTTCGCGCTGCCGCTGATGTCTCGCTGGGCCGATCTGGTGTCCGGCAACGCCGCTCGCGCCTGAGCCGCGAAAGCGGCTCGCCGGACGCTCAGTCGCGGGACATCGTCGCGCCGATCGCAGGGGGCGCCAGGCGGTGCACCCACAGCCAGCCACCGCACAGACACAGACCCAGCCAGATCAGAAACGCGGCCCATTCGCCATTCAGCATCATCAACAGGCCGGGCAGTGCGGCCAGCGCGCCAATCAGACGGCGCCGTGCGGGCGGCCAGGGCGTCACGGATTCGCGCGCATTGCGCGGCAGATTGCGCAGGCGCTTGGGGTCGCGGCTGCCGAGCATCAGCAGCAGGACCAGGCTCGGTACCGCGCCCAGAACCACCAGCAGTAGCAGCGAGAGCGACACCGGATCAGGTCGCCGGGCTGGCTTGGGCGGACGGCAGGCGTTTCATTGCCGGAGACGGTCGCCGTACCGCGCGCAGACACAGCAGACCGGCGATCGACAATCCCAGATCGATCGCGAACACCGCGTTCAGGCCGCCGTGCGCGGCGTCGATCCAGGATACGCCAGTGCCGATCCAGCGCAGCCACGGCAGCCCGATCAGCGCCAGCGCGGTCAGCGACAACAGGATGTGACGTGAATCGGCCAGTTGCCGAAGCAGGTTGGCGAGCAGCAAGGCGCCCAGCAGCCCCGCCAGGAACGCGGTCATCATCATGACGTGAACGTCGCCGCCCAGACGCACCACCGGGAAATAGCCGTAGGCCGCCATGATCAGCGCCAGCGGCAGGCCGTAGCCCAGCCCGGTAACGCTGCGGCCCAGGTACCGCCACGCTGGCTGGTCCTCACGGCGCGTGGTCCACAACAGCAGGCCGGTAAACGTGACGTAGGCACCGGCGAAGCCCAGCGCAAACCAGGCGGCCTTGGACAGCACGCCAGCGAAGTTGCCGAAATGCAGCGGCCCCATCAGCGAGTACACAGCGGCGCCACTGGACGGCACCGAGCCGAGCAGTGGCTTTTCCTGCATGAAGCGCCCGGCCGCGTCATACAGGAAGGTGCGATTGCGCAGCGTGCCGGAGGCCGGGAGCATCACCACTGTCTGCAGGGCATCCGCGCGTCCCCAGTGTTCGCTGAGGATGTACCAGGGGTCGGAGCCGGCGCGTTGGCGAGCATCGTCGAGCGCGCGGTCCAGCGCGGGCGGCGGCGCGGGCGTGGGATCATTGGTGGCGGGGTTGCCGACCAACACTTCGATGACCTTGTCGCGATCGCCGCCGAAGGCGGCCATCGCCATCGCCGGAATGCCGAACGAACTGGCGAAACTGAAGAAGCTGCCGGTGAACGCGAGGATGAAGGCGAACGGCAGATTCCAGGTGCCGGCGATCACATGGGCATCGCGCGTGCTCAGCATGCGGTCCTTGTGGCGCCGCAGCGTGAACAACTCCTTGAACAGATGCCGGTGGATCACGAAGCCGGTCACGGCCGCGAGCATCATCGCCAGACCCAGAATGCCGGTCAGCAACAGTCCCCAGGGGTTCGGCAAGTGCAGGCGCACGTGCAGATCGACCATGAAGTGCGCGAGCGCGTTCGGCAGGTTCATTTCACCGATTTCCTCGTCGGTGCCTTCGCGGCGTTCGATGATCTGCCGGGATTGCGGATCGATCACCGTGACCACGCCGCGTTCGATCGGCTTGCCGGCCTGGTCGGTGTCGTGCTTGTGGAAGAACGCCTGCATGCGCCCGCCGGCCTGACGGAAGGCGATCATGTCTTCGTGGAATTGCGGATCCACGGTCTGCGCCGCGTGCTGGATCGCGCTGCCGATACCCTGCGGCCAGGCCGTGTCGGCCTGACTCGGCAAGGGACTGGACCAGTCCGCGATCTCGTCGGTGAACACCGAGGCCACGCCGGTCACGATCACGGCGTAGAGCAACAGACCCAGCAATACCGCCGACCAGCCGTGCACCGCGAGCAGCGTTCGGGTCTCTCTTTGCGGCAGGCGGATCATGCGGGCGTGCTCATCATGCTGTTCGCGATCAGGGCGCCGTGGCTCAGGGCGAGGCCGAGCACCACCAGCCAGGCTCGGCCCAGGCGCACATCGAGGCAGCTGTACAGGAACATTGCCGTCCACAGCAGCGGAAAGAGCACGATCGGCCATACCAGGTTGTCGATGCCGGCCGGCCCCTTGGGCAGCCACAGCGCGCTGCCGACCATCACCAGCGCCGCCGCGATGAAGCTCACCGGCCCCATCAGCACCCCGCGCGACCAGGCGCGGGCGCGATTCGGAGGTGGAGGGGCGGCGGTCTGCGTCATGATCGGTGATTCAGGCTCATCGGAAATGAAAATGGCCACGGCCACTGACCGCGGCAGATCATAACGAGAACTA
This sequence comes from Gammaproteobacteria bacterium, assembly GCA_022599775.1. Taxonomy (GTDB): domain Bacteria; phylum Pseudomonadota; class Gammaproteobacteria; order Nevskiales; family Nevskiaceae; genus Banduia. The sequence goes on along the minus strand of JAHZLQ010000043.1, from coordinate 22,879 downwards.
TTTGCGTTAACAACACGACGCGACATTCGCGGCGCTCATGCTCGCCGCGAATGTCGTCGCGTCTCAGGGTTGCTTGCGATTCGGTGGACGTTTGCCGCTGGGCTTGCCGCCAGGGCGTTTGCTGAAGTCCTTGTCGGCGCTGCGTCGTGGTTTCGAATCACTCGCGGTCGGATCCGCGCCGGCCGGATTGTTGAGCCTTGTGATTTGCAGCTGCTGACCACAAACCCAGGTCTTGCGCAGATCCTTGAAGATTACCTTGGGCATGCCGGACGGCAGATCGACGAAGCTGTAGGTTTCGAAAATCTCGACGCGACCGATGAACTGCGAATCGAGGCCGGCCTCGTTGGCGATTGCGCCCACGATATTGCCGGGCTTCACGCCGTGCTTGGAGCCGACCTCGATGCGGAAGGTCTCGCTGGGAACCTCGGGCCGCTTGCGGTCGGCGTGCAAAGCGTCGACCGGTCCGGGTCGGGGTGCGCGATTCTCGGCGTCTTCGCGGGGCGCGGTGGTTGGAGACGCTGAAGCCGGCGTTGCCTTGGGCCGGGCATCGGCGGCGCGTGGTGCCGGTCGCTCGAAAGGTCCGGCGGACAGTTCTGTCGGCGTGGCTGGGCGCGATTCACGAGGTTCGCGGGTTTCGCGCGGCGGTCGGCGTGTCGAGGTGTTATCCGGCGTCAGCAGTACCGGCCGGTCGCCCTTGAGCATCTGCGCCAGGGCGGCGGCGATGTCCAGCGGATCGGAGCCGGACTCCGCGGCGAACTCGGACAGAATTGCGCGCAGTTGCGCGTGAGCATTGCCGACCTGGTGGTCCGAATCGATGTTGGCGATGGTGTCAGAGATGGTCTGCTTGAACTTGTCGATACGGCGCTGATTGACGGCGTCCGGGCTCGGCGCGCTGATCGCCTCGATGGTCTGCCGCGTGGCCCGTTCGATCGCGCGCAGCAGATGCCGCTCGCGCGGCGCCACGAACAGGATGGCCTGGCCGCTGCGTCCGGCACGCCCGGTGCGACCGATGCGGTGCACGTAGGATTCGGTGTCGGTCGGGATGTCGTAGTTGAGGACGTGGCTGATGCGATCCACGTCCAGCCCGCGCGCTGCGATGTCGGTGGCGACGAGGATGTCGATCTGGCCGTCCTTGAAGCGCGACACGGTGCGTTCGCGTTCGGCCTGCTGCATGTCGCCGTTGAGTGCGCGCGCGGAGTAGCCGCGGGCCTCCAGTTTTTCGGCCAGTTCGACCGTCATCGCCTTGGTGCGCGCGAACACGATCATGCCGTCGAAGTCCTCGGTTTCAAGGAAGCGCGTCAGTGCGTCGAGCTTGTGCAGGCCGCTGACCAGCCAGTAGCGCTGGCGGATGTTGGTGCCGGTGGTGGTCTTGGCCGCGATCGTGACCTCGACCGGCGAATTCAGGTGCGTCTGCGCGACGCGCCGGATCACCGAGGGCATCGTCGCCGAAAACAGCGCGATCTGACGCGGCTTGGGAATCTGTTCGAGCACCCACTCGACATCGTCGATGAAGCCCATGCGCAGCATTTCGTCGGCCTCGTCGAGCACCAGATGCTTGAGCTTGTCGAGACGCAGCGTGCCGCGCTTGATGTGGTCGACCACGCGCCCCGGCGTGCCGACCACGACCTGTGCGCCGCGCTTGAGCGCCTTGAGCTGCGGCGTGTAGCTCTGTCCACCGTAGATCGGCACCACGTGGAAGCCGGGCATGTTGCCGGCGTATTTCTGGAAGGCCTCGGCGACCTGGATGGCGAGTTCGCGCGTCGGCGCCAGCACCAGTGCCTGCGGTGCGGCGAGCGAAAGATCGAGCATCGTCAGGATCGGCAGCGCGAAGGCCGCGGTCTTGCCGGTGCCGGTCTGTGCCTGTCCGAGCAGGTCGCGGCCTTCCAGCAGCGGCGGAATCGTGCGCGCCTGGATCGGGCTCGGTGTTTCGTAGCCGATGGCGGCAAGACCTGCGATCAAGGATTCGGCCAGTGCCAGATCGGAGAATCGAAGGGCCGGCTCGGCTGCCGCGTCGGACGGTGGGGGCGGCGTAGGGGACATGGGCGTTCCTGGCGGTCCGCGTTGCGGACGTAGAGCGATGCCCGGTCCGGTCGGGACGTGGGCGGCTCCCATTGTACGACTTGCGCGGTGCTGCTTGCAGTGGCGACCGGACCGGCGCGGTCTGCGCTCAGATGGGCGCGAACAGCTCTTCCAGATCGTCGGGCGCAAAGCTGACCGCGCGGCTGCTGCCGCCGCCTTCGAGCACGGCTTGCGCCAGTGCTGCCTTGTGCTGCTGCATCGCCTGGATTTTCTCCTCCACGGTGCCGGCGCAGATCAGCTTGTAGACGAACACCGGCCTGGTCTGGCCGATACGGTGTGCACGGTCGCTGGCCTGCTGCTCGACCGCCGGATTCCACCAGGGGTCGTAGTGGATCACGGTATCGGCGGCCGTCAGGTTGAGGCCGACACCGCCGGCCTTGAGGCTGATCAGGAACACCGGCGTGTCGCCGTTCTGGAAGCGGTCGACCAGCGCACCGCGGTTCTGGGTGCCACCGGTGAGCATCAGATAGGCGATGCCGCGTGCACGCAGCGCGGCCGCGATCAGATCGAGCATGCCGGTGAACTGCGAGAACACCAGCACGCGGCGGTCCTCCGCGATCAGTTCGTCGAGCAGTTCCAGCAACAGCTCGAGTTTGGCCGAAGCGGTGATGCCGCGCGCGCCGTCGAGCTTGAGCAGGCGCGGGTCGCAGCAGACCTGGCGCAGCTTGAGCAGGGCATCGATCACCACGATGCCGGACTGCGACAGGCCGCGCTGCGCCAAGGCCGCCTGCACGCGGCTGTGCTGGGCCAGGCGCAGCGATTCGTAGAGTTCGCGCTGGCGGCCTTCGAGTTCGACGCTGCGCAGGATTTCAGTGCGCGGCGGTAATTCCGGCGCCACGTCTTCCTTGCGGCGACGCAGGATCAGGGGGGCGATGCGCCGGTTCAGGCGCTGCTGTCGCGCCACGTCGCCCTGCTTTTCGATCGGCGTGCGATACAGGGTGGTGAACAGGCGCTCGTCGCCGAGCAGGCCGGGTTCGACGGCGTCGATCTGCGCCCACAGTTCACCCAGGTGATTTTCCAGCGGCGTGCCGGTCACCGCGAGGCGTCGCGTCGCGCGCAGTTCACGTACGGTCTGTGCGGCTTGGGTGCGCGCGTTCTTGATCGACTGCGCCTCGTCGAGCACCAGCAGCCCGAAGTCGTGCTCGGCAAGGCGGCGCCGGTCGCGTGCCAGCAGCGGATAGGTGGTGATCACCAGATCGTGCGTCGCAATCCGGCGGAACAGCCGCGCGCGCTGCGTGCCGTGCAGGATCAGCAGCTTGAGCAGCGGCGCGAAGCGTCGCGCCTCGCGATACCAGTTGCTGATCAGGCTGGTCGGCACCACCACCAGCACCGGTTTGCGCAGACGGCCGCTGGCGCGTTCGGTCCAGATGTGGGCGAGCACCTGCACGGTCTTGCCGAGGCCCATGTCGTCGGCGAGGATGCCACCGAGTCCGGCATCGGCGAGAAAGCCGAGCCAGGCGAGCCCTTGCTGCTGGTAGGGGCGAAGTTCGGCTTCGAAGCCCGGCGCGGGCTGCATCGGCTCGCGCCGCGTTTCGAGCCCGTGCAGACGCTGTCTCAGGGTTTCCCCACCGCTCCAGTTCAGTGGCAGCTCGTCGAGGATCGCGGCCTGCGGTAACCGCAGTTGCAGCCGCTCCTGTCCGTCGTCCGGATCGCGGCCGCCGACGTCGACAGGCCGCGCCAGCCATTCGAGCAGGGGTTCGATCAGGCCACGCAGCCGCACCAACGGCAACGGCACGTGGCGGCGCCCGTCGATGGTGGCCAGCCACACCGCGTCCGGCGCCTCGTTCGGCAGCGGTTCATGCGGAAAGTCCGGATCGGCGAGTACCTGACGCAGGATCGGCAGCAGATCCAGGCGCTGATCGCCCACGTCGATGCCGAGCGAGACATCGAACCAGGTGTCGTCGCGGTCACGCACGTCGACGTGCCACTGATCCGGCGCCTGCAGCAACTCGACCGGGAAGTCGTCTTCGAATTCGAGCGTAAAGGCGGCGGCCAGGCGCGGCAGCAGATTGGCCAGATGCGATGGCGAGGCCGGGCGGCCTTCGCCGCGTTCGAGGACGTAGTCGGCGGCCAGAAAGCGTGCGGCCTCAGCATCGTCGAGGTACAGGCCGACCACTTGATCGGCCGGCACCAGCCCGAAGGTCAGCAGGCGATCGCGGGCATCACCTTCCAGCGCACGCATACGTTCGATCCGCAGCGGCCGGTCCTCATGTGTGAATCGGGTCCAGGCGCGGCCGTCCGGGGGCACACGATGACCGTCATAGTCGAAAGCCAGCCTGGCGACGCCGATGGTTCGTTCGGCACCGCGCCGAGCCCGCGAGCGAAACGGCGCGCCGCGCAAGCTCAGCACCGGTTTGGGCGTGACGCTCGCAGTGACAACCGAATCGCTGTTGGCGAGGACCGGTTCGCCGAGCATCAACGGCACCGGCCCGGTGTGGCGCTGGGTCGCCTCCAACAGGGCGGCCACGCAATGTGCGCATTGCGTGCCGTCCGGGCAGCTGCAACGCATGCTGATTTCGAAGGCCGCCTGGGGATTGGGCCGCAGCTCGATGGAGCATTGATAGGACTGTGGTGCGCCATCGAGCACATTCGCCCGGATGCGGGTCTGACGGGGATGCGACTGGTCCATGTCGAAGTCGCTGACGCAGCGTCGCTGCGCGTACTCGCGGCCCTGCCGCAGGGTTTTGCGGTCAAACAGCTGTGGCCAGTTGGACCCGGCCAGCAAGGCGATCAGACGTTCGTCCTCCATCAGGCAAAACAGGCTCGTTCGGGTTGACAGCCGACCAGCGTAGCAAAGCTTTTTCGCTAAACGTAGATCATCTTGCGTGTCATGCCACCGTCGACCACGAGGTTCTGGCCGGTGATGAAGGCCGCATCCGCCGAAATCAGGTATTGCACCATCGCGGCGATATCCTCGGGCTTGCCGACACGACCGGCGGGGTGCTGCGCGTGGTCCTGGGCGCTGAGTTCCGGCGCGTGGCGCTTGTCGGCGCGCTGCCAGTCGTCGGTCGCGATCCAGCCGGGACTGACGCAGTTGACGCGGACCCCGGGGCCCAGACTGATCGCCAGCGAATGCGTGAGCGCGACGATACCGCCCTTGCTCGCCGAATAGGCTTCGGTATCGGCTTCGGACATCAGGGCGCGCGATGAGGCCATCAGCACGATGGCGCCGGGTTTGTTCGTGTCATCCAGATAAGGCGCGGCAGCGCGCGCCAATAGAAAAGCGCCGGTCAGGTTGACCCGCAGCACGGCTTCCCATTCGTCGAGCTGCAAGTCGTGCAGGGGCTTGAAGCGCGACACTCCGGCATTGCCGACCACGGCGTGCAGGCCGTCACCGAGCTCGCTTGCCAAGGCGACCGCCTGTTCGACCACCGCCGGATCGCCCGCGCTGCCGTGAACGAAGCGGATTTCGCTTTGGCCGGCCCAGTGCCCGAGCAGTTCCGAGCCGGCCCGTTCATCGACATCGATCACCACGACATGCATGCCCGCGTGCGCCAGACGCAGGCTGATCGCCTTGCCGATGCCCTGGGCGCCGCCGGTGACCACGACCGATCGGTTGTTCATCTGTCTCTCCGTCGAAGCTGCGGACGCGATCGCCTGCAGCGCGCTAAGGTGGCTGAAAGTCTCTTCGATCCTAAATTCGCGAGCTTGTCCTTGGCATGAACAGCTATCTCAGCGGCGTTCTGGCCGTCATGCATTGCGTGCTGCTGCTGGCGGCGGCATCGGCGGCGCCGTGGCGGGCGCTGCTGACGGTTCCAGTGCGTTTGCACCTGTTGTTTGCCAGCGTGCTGGCCTTGGCCCTGACCTGGGCCCTGACGGGCAGCGAATGGTCGGTATTGGGCCTGGCCAGCGTCACCCTGCTGCTGGGCGCACCGCTGGCCTTGATCGTGGGCACGGCGGCCGAGTGCGTGGTGGCGATGCTCGGTGATGTGCCGGTCCGCATGCTGTTGACCGCCGCCTGGGTCGATGTCGCAATCCCGGTTACGGTGACCGTGCTGCTGTTGCGGGCCGCCACGCTGTGGCGACCCGGCCATCGCCGCGTCTACACGCTGCTCGCGGCCGGTGTCGGCGGGATGCTGTCGCGACTCGCGCAATTGCTGGCGTTCAGCGTGATCGCGACACTGCAATTGTCGCCGGAGACGATGTTGCTGATGGTGCTGGCCGAAGGCCTCGTCAATGCGGCGATCATCGCGATTCTGTCGGCCTGTCGACCGCAATGGCTGCAAACCCTGAGCGAGCCTTGATCGGTGCTCACCTGTTTGGGGTATCGCAAAGCACGGCCGGGGCGCCGGTATAATCCCGACGGCGGTGCCGTCCGGTGCCGGCTATGACCACCTATGGATCGACATGAAAGCGATCGTCTGCAAGGAATTCGGCCCGCCCGAGAAGCTCGTGTTCGAAGATTTCGAACTGCCGGCGCTCAAGCCCAATGAAGTGCGTATCGCGGTCAAGGCGGCCGGCGTCAATTTCCCCGACACGCTGATCATCGAGAACCGCTACCAGTTCAAGGGCACTCCGCCATTCGTACCGGGAGCGGAGGCGGCCGGCAAGGTCATCGAATGCGGCGAGAAGATCCGCCACCTGCGGCCGGGTGACATGGTGGCCGCACTGTTGACCACCGGCGCCTTCGCCGAGGAAGCCATCACCTCGGGCGAGAACGTGCTGCCGATTCCGCAGACGATGTCGCCGGTGGATGCGGCCGTGTTTCCGCTGATGTATGGCACCACCTTGTACGCGCTCAAGCAGCGCGGTCAGCTCAAGCCCGGCGAAACCCTGCTGGTGCTGGGCGCTGCCGGTGGGGTCGGTCTGGCCGCGGTGCAGATCGGCAAGCTCATGGGTGCGCGCGTGATCGCGGCGGCGAGCAGCGACGAGAAGCTGGCGGTGTGCGCGGCGCACGGCGCGGACGAACTCGTGAACTACGCCGATACCAGCCTCAAGGACGCCGTCAAGCAACTCACGGGCGGCGCCGGCGCAGACGTGATCTACGATCCGGTGGGCGGCCCGTTGGCACAGGATTGTCTGTCGTGCATCAATTGGAACGGTCGTTACCTGGTGATCGGCTTCGCCGCCGGCTCGATCCCGGAAATCGCTGCGAATCGCCTGCTGCTCAAGGGCGCGTCGGCCGTTGGCGTGTTCTGGGGCGCCTTCGTGAGCCGCGAACCGCAGGCCAGCTTCGACAATTTCCAGCAGCTGTTCGAGTGGTACGCCGAGGACCGGCTCAAGCCGATGGTGTCGAAAACCTATCCTTTGGCGGAAGCCGCCCAGGCGCTGCAGGACATGCTGGAGCGCAAGGTCACCGGCAAGCTCGCGCTCACGACCTGAGGCGAGGTTCCCGACCTCAGGCGCTCAGCGCTTCGAGTGGCGCGGCGTCGATCAGGCTCCGTCTGTAGTCCGCCAGTTCGGCGATGCTCAGCGTCACCAGTTGGTGGCGATGCGCATAGCGCTCGATGTCCGTTCCCCGTGCCATGCTGCCGTCCGGGTTCATCAACTCGCACAGCACGGCCGCCGGCTTGAGCCCGGCCAGCACCGCCAGATCCACTGAGCCCTCGGTGTGTCCGCGGCGTTCCAGTACGCCGCCGGGTACCGCGCGCAGCGGAAAGACGTGGCCCGGTCGCGCAAGATCCTCCGCTTGTGCGCCGTCGGCGATCGCGGTGCGAATCGTGGTCACGCGGTCGGCAGCCGATACGCCGGTGGTGACACCTTGTCGCGCCTCGATGCTCACGGTGAAACCGGTGCCGTAGCGGCTGTTGTTGACCGGAACCATCGGCGGCAGTTGCAGGCGCTGGATCGTCGCATCATCCAGACACAGGCAGACAATGCCGCTGCAATCACGGATCAGCATCGTCATGCTCGCAGTGTCGATGCGCTCGGCGGCGACGATCAGGTCGGCCTCGTTCTCGCGATCGAAATCATCCATCAGGATGACCGGCCGGCCCTGACGCAAATCGGCCAGTGCCTGTTCCAGACGTTGATCGAACGCCGGTTGCTGGGTGGGAAACACTTCGAATTGGGTCATTGAAACGCGCTCATGCAATCAGAAATGGGCGTTTCAGGGCATACGGCAACCGTTCGCCGTCGGCACCGGCTTCCGGTGCTGATGGCAAGGGCCGCACATCTTCTTTCATCCGGACTGTGACCGTCGGCTCTGGAGTCTCACCAGATCTGCTGACCCCGCAATGTGATTGCGGGCGCTCGCGGGCTTGCCACTAGGCTTTACCGCCGGTGGGGAATTTCGCCCCGCCCTGAAGACATACGTGCCGCCGTCGTTGGTGGCGCGGCGATTCTAACGGTTCTTTCGACGGCGGGTATCATTCGGATTCGACGGAAGACAGTTCGCGGTGCGGGCACGGTTATAATCGCGGCCCTTCGTTCACCGGACCGGGCCCCGCGAACATTGCCGTGGCCCGTCCCGATCACCAGTTCTTGAAACGGATGTTCAAACGCATACTCGTCGTCTGCACCGGCAATATCTGCCGTAGCCCCATCGGCGAAGGTCTACTCAAAGCACGGCTGGACGGTCGTGGAATCGAGGTGTTTTCGGCCGGCGTCGGCGCGCTGGTCGGGCACCCTGCCGATGCGCATGCCAGCGCGGTGATGCGCGAGCATGGCTACGATATCGACGCGCACCGCGCGCAACAGGCCACCCAGCCGATCCTGGCCCATTCCGACCTGATCCTGACGATGGACCAGACGCATTCGGATTGGCTGAACCAGCGCTATCCGCAGTTTCGCGGGCGGGTGCACAAGATGCTCAAGTGGCAGGCCAATGCCGATGTGGACGATCCGTATCGACGCCCGCGCGAAGCCTTTGAGCGCTCATTCAGCGAAATCGAATCGGGTGTGGACGACTGGGTCAAGCGCTTGGGGTAACGACCACGGCGCGATATTCGATCACTGAATTTGCTTAGATCGAAGGCGCCGCAAGGGCTGGAGCGGTGCGCGGATACGTTAGACTCGCGCCCGCTGCGGAACCGGTAGCCGGTCGATACGGTCGATCTACTCCGTCCGCACGAAGCATGACGCGTCCGCTTTGCTTGAAATGCTTCAGGGCGGATGATGCTCCGTTTCGCCGCAAATCGACGCACCTCATTTTCTTCAGACGATACGAACAGGTACTTGAGCGATGGCTGCCCTTGGAACCGAACGCGTCCTCAGCGTTCGCCATTGGAATGACACTCTTTTCAGTTTCACCACGACGCGCGACCCGAGTCTGCGCTTCGAGAACGGTCAGTTCGTGATGATCGGCCTGCAGGTGGAACAGCGGCCGCTGCTGCGCGCCTACAGCATTGCCAGCGCGAACTATGAAGAGCATCTGGAATTCTTCAGCATCAAGGTGGCGAACGGTCCGCTGACCTCGCGGCTGCAACATCTCAAGGAGGGCGACGAAATCTTCGTCAGCAAGAAACCCACCGGAACGCTGCTGTTGCATGATCTGCTGCCTGGCAAGCATCTGTACCTGCTGTCCACCGGGACCGGACTTGCGCCGTTCATGAGCCTGGTCAAGGACCCGGAGATGTACGAGCGTTTCGAGAAGATCGTGCTGGTGCACGGTGTGCGCCAGGTCAACGAACTGGCGTACGAGGAATATCTGTCCGAAACCCTGCCCAACGATGAGATTCTCGGCGAGTATGTGCGTGACAAGCTGATCTACTATCCGACCGTGACGCGCGAGGTGTTTCGCAACACCGGTCGCCTGACCCAGCTGATCGAAAGCGGCAAGCTGTTCGACGATATCGGCCTGCCTCGCCTCAACCCGGAAACCGACCGCGCGATGCTGTGCGGCAGTCCGGCGATGCTGACCGATACCGCGGCCCTGCTCGATGCCCACGGCCTCACGATTTCTCCGCATATCGGGGCGCCCGGTGACTACGTGATCGAGCGAGCCTTCGTCGAAAAGTAGGCTGGGCGCCCCTGTCGCCTGGCCTGCCGGTACGGTGCTGCCCCGCTGGGTGTAGCATTTGCAGTCGGCTTTGCGACGATCCGCGCGTCTGTACGGCAGTTCCGCCGTGGCATGCGGCGTTGCCCGCACCATTGCACGCATGCTGCCCCCCAAGTCTTCAAGCGCCCGAATCATTGTCATTGGCGACCGCCTGGGATCGCGCCAATCCACGGTGAGAACGCTGAGTGCCTCCGGGCTCTCGGAGACCATCGAGGCGGCCGGAGTCGACGAAGCGATCTCGCAGCTGGCCGGTATCGATCTGATTGTTCTGGATGCCAGTGCGTCCGAAGACGCCGCGCTGGCGCAATGTCGCCAGCTTCGCGAGCACTGCGAACCCGAACTACCGATACTCAGCCTGGCCCCGGCCGGTTTGCGCGAGGCGTTGGACGCGGTTGCCGACGTCTGTCTTGCGCAGCCGGTGGAGCCCGCCGTGCTGATAGCCGTCATCAGCACGCTGTTGCGCGCGCGGGCCGCGGAAACGGCCTTGAAGCCTTCGAAAAAAAATACGCAAGCGCCCCCGCAGCGGGAGGAAGCCGTCCGCGCCGATGCCGAGAACGGACTGAAGGACGACATGCTGTCGGTGCTGTCACACGAGTTGCGTAACCCGCTGAATGCGATTTCGGGTTGGGTGCAGGTCCTTGGTCAGGATCGTTCGCCTGAGACGCTGCGCGAAGGGATCGCCGCGATCGGACGCAATACCCAGATCCAGATCGAACTGATTTCCGATCTGGTGGATGCCTCGCGGGCCCTGACCGGCAAGCTGGAACTCGATCTTCAATCCGTCGACCTGGGCTTCATCACCGAGCAGGCGGTCACGGCCCTGTATGCCGACGCCTCCGGACGACGGGTGAGGTTGCGCAGCGCCGAGCTCTACACCTGCACGGTTCGTGGCGATCAGTTGCGTTTGCAACAGCTCGTACGCTCCTTGATCGGTCTCGGTATCCGGCATACGGCCGAAGGCGGCACGATTGGCCTCACGCTCTCGCAGGACGGCGATCTGGCGACGCTCTCGATCAGCATCGACCGCTGCGATATCGAACAGGCGGTGCTGGACGGTATTTTCAACGTGAGTGCTTCGAAACCGCGCCGGCGTCTCGACGGACTTGGCCTCAAGCTGTTGATGGCGAAGCGCCTGGCGCAGCTGCATGGTGGCGCGCTCAGTGCGACAACGGATGCCAGCGGGGCGCTTCGATTCTCCTTGAGCATGCCCAGTGAAGCGGATGCTGCGCCGATCGATATCGATGCGCTCACGGCGCAGGCGATGCAGGCTGAAGTCAGCCGCCTGGCCGGTATCGATGTGATGGTGGTCGATCCGGACACCGAATCGCGTCAGGCATTGCGCGACCTGTTGCGTTCGCTCGGCGCCAACATGATCGAATGTGCCAGTTCCGAGCGCGCGCTCAAGCTGCTGCGCGGTATGCACCCGTCCGTGATCATTGTCGCAGCAGGACTTGCGGGTGATGATCTCGGCCGCTTCACGGCCGAGGCGCGCCGCTACGGCGGTGTCGAACAGCCCATGATTGTCCTGCTGCCGAGCGATGCGGCGGCGATGTCGGCATCAGCCTTGGACGGATTCCAGGCGCAGCTGCACCGGCCGGTCACGCGCGAGGCCTTGTGCGCAGCGGTCGAGTCGGTGGTGTCGGCGCGCCACTGAGCGCATGAACCGCGGCTCACGAAAAAGCCCACCGTATGAAGGTGGGCTCGGGGGCTGACACGGGTAATCGCCTATTCGACCACGTCGCCTTCGCTCACGGTGATCGTGATCGTGTCGGATTTGACCACCGGATCGGTCGGCTGATGTTTCCAGTCACCGAGGATCAGTTGCAGGGTGTGTTCGCCGGGCGTGAGTTCGATCTCGGTTTCGGTCTGTGCCTTGCCGAAGTGAACGACTTGATCGGTAGCCGGCAAGGGCCGGTCGGTATCAATCTCCGGATCATCGATCAGCAGATGATGGTGGCCGGAATCCGGCAACGGGTCGCCAGCGGGCACGATCTTCACGTGTTCGGCGCCAAACACGATTTTCACCGGACTGCTCACGGTAGCGCCATCGGTGGGTTCCACGAAGTAGACCCGCGCATCGTCCGGAACCGGGGCGGCGGTGCTCATGGCCGGTTCGGTCGTCATCTCATGAGCGGCCGGCTCGGAGGGGGTCATTGCCTTCATGTCCTCTGAACTGTCAGCGGGTTCCTGATTGCAGCCGGTGGCCAGAGTCAGAACGAACAAGGGGACGGCGGCGTAGGCGAGACGCATGGCATGCTCCTGCTGCGTTGGGGGAGGCCGATTCTTCCACATGGCGAGCGCCGCGACCAACTCGCACAAAACCGCCGCGCATTGTGGCCGGACCGCAAAACGTGTACCGTGCGCGCCAGTTTGTCGCGGCGCGGTCCGGTTCGCGCCCGAGGTCCACCGGCCTTAGCCGCTTTTCCTCTTTCGCAAACCTGTCCGGCCTTCGCCGGATAATCCGAATCTCATGCGCCTGAACCGGTGCTTCCAGCGGAAGCCAGGCCGAACAGGATGCATACCAGATGAATTTTTCTGAACTCGGCGTAGACGCCGCCCTTGCGCGTGCGGTCGCCGATCTTGGCTTTACCGTTCCCACGCCGATCCAGGCCCAGGCCATCCCGGTGGTGCTGAAAGGCGGTGATCTGCTCGCCGCCGCACAAACCGGCACCGGCAAGACCGCTGCCTTCATGCTGCCGCTGATGAGCCGGCTGATGCAGGGCAATTCGCGGCGCGAGCCGCGCGCGCTGGTGTTGACGCCGACGCGCGAGCTGGCCTCGCAGATCGCCGACGATGCCTCGGCCTACGGCCGCCATGCGCGTCTGCGCAACACCCTGATCTTTGGCGGCGTCAGTGCGCGTCCCCAGGAAGCAGCGCTGCGTCGTGGCGTCGATATCGTCATCGCCACGCCGGGCCGTCTGCTGGATCACGCCTCCACGCGCACCATCGATCTGTCGCATGTCGAGATTCTGGTGCTGGACGAGGCCGACCGCATGCTCGACATGGGCTTCATCCGCGACATCCGGCGCATCCTCGCGCTGCTGCCGACGAAGCGTCAGAACCTGCTGTTCTCGGCGACGTTCTCGCCGGAGATCCGCGGCCTCGCCGGCAGTCTGCTGCATGCCCCGGCGACGGTCGACGTGGCGCCGCGCAACTCCACCGCCGAGCGTGTCGAACAGCGCATCTATCATTGCGACAAGTCGCGCAAGCAGCCGCTGCTGTCCTACCTGATCGGCAACGGCAACTGGCGTCAGGTGCTGGTCTTCACCCGCACCAAGCATGGTGCGGACCGTCTTGCCAAGCAGCTCGAGCGTGACGGGCTGACGTCCGCCGCGATTCACGGCAACAAGTCCCAGAACGCCCGCACACGGGCGCTGGCCGACTTCAAGGCGAACCGCGTACGGGTGCTGGTGGCCACCGACATTGCCGCGCGCGGCATCGACATCGTCGAGCTGCCGCATGTGGTCAACTACGAGCTGCCGCATGTGCCGGAAGACTACGTGCATCGCATTGGCCGCACCGGTCGCAACGGCTGCGAGGGCGAAGCGATCTCGCTGGTGTCCGAGGACGAACGCGGGCAGCTGCGCGACATCGAGCGGCTGCTCAAGCGCAGTCTGCCGGTGACCGAGCAGGCCGGCTTTACCTTGAGCCGTCCGCCTTCCGGCGAGGTTCGTCGCCCCGCAAAGACCCCTACCAAACCCAATAATGCCCGCGCCGAGGACGGTAACAAGTCCGGCGCGCCGGGCCAGAAGCGCCGTCGGCGCCCCCGTCGTGACGGGCAGGCGCCGCACAGCGGCCACGCTCACCCTTCCAAGACCAAGGATCGCGCATGATTCGTATCTACGCAGGCGGCCTGCCGCCCGATATGACCGAGCAGGAACTTTCAGAACTGTTTTCCGAACACGGCCGGGTGCGCGAGCTGTCGCTGGCGCATGACGTTTTCACCGGACGCTGCCGTGGCTTTGGCTTCGTGGCGATGGAAGGCCACCATGCGCGGGCCGCGATCACGGGCCTCAACGGGCGCGAAGTGCGCGGACACATCCTTCGCGTCAACCAGGAAAAGACCAAGCCGGGCGCGCGCCGCGGCGGTCGTCGCTAGTTGAGCTAGTCGTCCCACTGCCCGACCGCTACGGGTATCGCCAGAGAGTGTTTTTCTCCCTCTCCCTCTGGGAGAGGGCCGGGGTGAGGGCGCTTTCATGGCTCCGCACTGGGCCTCAGGGCGAAAAGCGCCCTCATCCCCAGTCTTTCTCCCGGAGGGAGAAGGGCGCCATTTAAGCCCCTCGGTTCCTACTGCCGACGCTCCTAGGCCCTTTCGATTCGTTCCACGCCGCCGGCGTGCCCAAGCAGGAGCACGTCGGCTCCGCGGTGGGCGAACAATCCCACGGTGACCACGCCGGCGATTTGGTTGATCGTGCATTCCAGCGCGGGCGGGTCGGAAATCTGCAGACCGTGAACGTCCAGAATGTCGTTGCCGTTGTCGGTGACCACGCCCTCGCGCCATACCGGACGGCCGCCGAGCGCTTCCAGCGCCCGGGCCACCAGACGGCGGGCCATCGGGATCACTTCTACCGGCAGGGGAAAGGCGCCGAGCACCTCGACGCGCTTCGAACGGTCCGCAATGCAGATGAAGCGTCGGCTCGCGGCGGCCACGATCTTTTCGCGCGTCAGCGCGGCGCCGCCGCCCTTGATCAGGTTCAGCCGTGCGTCGGATTCGTCGGCGCCGTCCACGTAGATCGAAATGCCGTCGACCTCGTTGAGGTCGACCACCGGAATCCCGATCGCGCGGAGCCTTTCCGTACTGGCGAGCGAGGATGACACCGCCGCCGGAATTCGCGACTTGTGCGCCACCAGCGCGTCGATGAACAGATTGACGGTGGAACCGGTGCCGACGCCCAGCACCTCACCCGGCACCAGATACTGCAGGGCCGACTCGGCGGCGAGGCGTTTTGCGGAATCCTGGGACATGGGCGGGCGTGGCGGAAAGGGTCGCTGAATCTACCGTGTTTCGCGGTGTTTCTCACCCGGAAACCGGTTTGTCCGGCCGCGCTCCGAACAGCGCGCTGCCGATACGCACCAGGGTCGAACCCTCGGCGATCGCCGCTTCGAAGTCGCCGGACATGCCGGCGGACAGGGTGTCCAGGGGCAAACCGCGTTCGATCAACGATTCGTACAGCTTTCGCAAGGCTTGATAGGCGTGCCGGGGATTGCGTCCTGGAGACGCCGGTGCCGGAATCGTCATCAGGCCACGCAGACGCAGCCCGGGCTGCACGGCGACGAATTCGCACAGCGCTGCGGCGTCCCCGGGCGCCACGCCGGATTTGCTGATCTCAGCATCGATATTGATCTGCACACATACATTCAGTGGCGCCAGCGATCCCGGCCGCTGCTCGCCGAGGCGACGCGCAACCCGGTCGCGGTCCACGCCGTGAACCCAGTCGAAGCGGGACGCGATCTCGCGCGTCTTGTTGGACTGAACCGGCCCGGTGAAATGCCATTCCAGCCCGCAATCGGCGAGCGCGTCCATTTTCCTCACGGCCTCGGACAGATAGTTCTCACCGAAGGCGCGTTGGCCGTTGCGCACGGCATCACGAATCGTTTCAACATCGAAGGTCTTGCTCATTGCGAGCAGCCGAACGGTTCCCGGTGCGCGCCCGGCGGCGGCGCTCGCCTGCGCGATCCGGGCCCGGATTTGCGTAAGGTTTTCAGCGATGTGCGTTTTCTTGCCTGTCATCGGGTTTGCCGATAGTGTTCGAGCGTTCGGGGAGCCGCAATCAAACTGGGGAGTGTTCATGGATATCGCGCAGCTCTTGACCTTTGCCGTCAAGCAAGGCGCATCCGATTTGCATCTGTCGGCCGGGGTCGAGCCGATGATTCGTGTCGACGGCGACGTCAAGCGCATCAACCTGCCGCCGATGGAGCACAAGCAGGTGCACGGCATGATCTACGACATCATGAACGACAAGCAGCGCAAGGACTACGACGAGTTCTTCGAGACCGACTTTTCGTTCGAGATTCCGGGGCTTGCCCGTTTCCGCGTCAATGCCTTCACCCAGGCGCGCGGCGCCGGCGCGGTGTTTCGCACGATCCCCAGCAAGATCATGTCGCTGGAGGATCTCAAATGTCCGCCGATCTTCAAGGACATCGCCAAGTTCCCGCGTGGCGTGGTGCTGGTGACCGGCCCGACCGGCTCGGGCAAGTCGACCACGCTGGCGGCGATCGTCAACCACATCAACGAAAACGACTACGGGCACATCCTCACGATCGAGGACCCGATCGAATTCGTGCACCAGTCCAAGAAGTGCCTGATCAACCAGCGGGAGGTGCATCGCGATACGCTCGGCTTCAATGAAGCACTGCGCTCGGCACTGCGTGAGGATCCGGATGTCGTCCTGGTCGGCGAAATGCGCGATCTGGAGACGATCCGTTTGGCGCTGACCGCCGCCGAAACCGGGCATCTGGTATTCGGCACCCTGCACACCAGTTCCGCCGCCAAGACCGTCGATCGCGTGGTCGATGTGTTTCCGGCGGCCGAGAAGGACATGGTTCGCGCGATGCTGTCCGAATCGCTGCGCGCGGTGATCTCGCAGACCCTGCTCAAGAAGACCGGCGGCGGCCGCGTGGCGGCCCACGAGATCATGCTGGGCACCCCGGCGATCCGGAACCTGATCCGCGAAAACAAGATCGCGCAAATGTACTCGGCGATCCAAACCGGCGGCAAGGACGGCATGCAGACGCTCGACCAATGCCTCAAGGACATGGTCAAGCGCGGCCAGGTGTCCACCGCCGAGGCACGCCTGCGCGCCATGAACAAGCACGACTTCTGATGTCCGCCCGTCGCGAAACTTGCCTCGCGGGGCGCCGCAGTTCGGCGATAGTGCTGGGGGCGCTGATGCTATGGACCAGTGTCGCCGTGTCGGCGGAACTCCCGAAAGTCGGAGATGTCCCGCCGAATGTCTTCGGCAAGGACCAGCGCCGTGAACGCGTGGATCTCGAAGCCTTGAAAGGCGAGGTCGTGGTCCTGACGTTCTGGGCCTCCTGGTGCGGCCCCTGCATGAAGGAAATGCAGATGCTGTCGCAGCTCAAGGCACTGGCTGACAAGCAGAATGCCAGCCTGGAGATCATCGCCGTCAATTTCCACGAATCGCATGAACGCTATCGGCAGATACAGAAGCTGCTCAAGGACCTGCCGATTCGAGTCGTCGAAGACCGATACGCGCGCGCAT
This sequence comes from Gammaproteobacteria bacterium, assembly GCA_022599775.1. Classification (GTDB taxonomy): domain Bacteria; phylum Pseudomonadota; class Gammaproteobacteria; order Nevskiales; family Nevskiaceae; genus Banduia. Next base: position 5,638 of record JAHZLQ010000043.1, on the reverse strand, counting down.
CGCAGACCTACGGTATCAAGGGGATTCCCAACATGTGGCTGATCGGCCGTGATGGCGTGATTGCGGGCCACCATGTCGGCTACTCGGAAGCGCAGCTCAATGATCTGCTGGCGGAGATCAGCGCGCTGATGTCGGCGCCGGCGCAAGTCGCCACGCTGGCCAACCCGCGCTGAGCGGCGCATCGCACTGACGAGGCACCAATGGAACGAGATCAGGCAATCAAACTCGTCAGCCAGTTGCTGGGCTTGATGAAGCAGAAAGGGGGCTCGGACCTGTTCATCTCCTCCGGCTTCCCACCGGCGATGAAGATCGACGGGAAACTGACGCCGGTGATGGACAAGCCGCTGACCGCGGAAGCCGCCGCGGTGATCATGCGGGCCTTGATGAATGATCGCCAGATCAAGGAGTTCGAAGCCAACAACGAATGCAACTTTGCGATTTCACCACCGAACATCGGGCGCTTTCGCGTCAATGCCTTTGTTCAGCAGGGCCGCGTCGGCGGCGTGATGCGCACGATCAACACCACCATCCCCAGTTTCGAAGACCTGGGACTGCCGCCGCAGTTGCGCGACGTGGTGATGGCCAAGCGTGGTCTGGTGCTGATGGTCGGCGCCACCGGCTCCGGCAAGAGCACCTCGCTGGCGGCGATGCTCGGTTATCGGAACACCAACTCACACGGCCACATCATCACCATCGAAGACCCGATCGAATACGTGCATCCGCATGTCGGTTGCCTGGTCACCCAGCGCGAAGTCGGTGTGGATACCTATTCCTGGGAAAACGCACTCAAGAACACGCTGCGTCAGGCGCCGGATGTGATCCTGATCGGCGAAATCCGTACGCGCGAAACCATGGAGTACGCGATCAACTTCGCGGAAACGGGGCATCTGGTGCTATCCACACTGCACGCCAACAGCGCCAACCAGGCTCTCGATCGTGTCATCAACTTCTTCCCGGAAGAAAAGCGCGAGCAGTTGCTGATGGACCTTTCGCTGAACCTGCGTGCCATCATTTCGCAACGGCTGGTGCGCAGCGAAGCCGGCGGGCGTGCCGCCGCGATGGAGATTCTGATCAACTCGCCGCTGATTTCCGACCTGATCTTCAAGGGCGAAGTGGCGATGATCAAGGAGGTCATGGGCCGTTCGCGCGAGCAGGGCATGATCACCTTCGACCAGTTCCTGTTCGACCTGTTCGAGGCCGGCACCATCAGCTACGAGGAAGCCCTGCGCAACGCGGACAGCCAGAACGAGCTGCGTCTGCGCGTCAAGCTCGAATCCACGCGCGCCCGACAAAGCCTGCTGGATGACCCCGGCGTCCGCGCCATGCAGATGAAGGATGAGGACGACGGCCAGCTGTTGCGCCGATGACACCGATGAGCACCCCGCCGAATTCCCTGCAGGCGTTTCAGAAGCTGCTGGCCTACCTCAAGCTGGCGGTCGAGAAAGGCGCCTCCGATCTGTTCTTCACGCCGGATGCGCCGGCGATGCTCAAGATCGAGGGCCAGATGCTGGCCGTGGGCAAGACCCGGCTCAGCAGCGACTTCATCAAGGAACTCGCCTGCAGCATTCTCTCGCCGGAGCAGCTGCAGGTGTTGCGCACGCGGCTGGAAATCGACGTGGCGACGGAAGCCGGTGGATTGGGCCGCTTTCGCGTCAACATCTTCCATCAGCGCTCCACCGTAGCGATGGTGCTGCGCCATGTGAAGGCCGAGGTGCCGCGACTCGAGCAGCTCGACATGCCCGAAATCATCAAGGATCTGGTGATGCTCAAACGCGGCATGGTGCTGATGGTCGGCGCCACCGGCTCCGGCAAGAGCACCACGCTGGCGGCGATGATCAACCATCGCAACGAACACGCGGCCGGCCACATCCTCACGATCGAAGACCCGATCGAATACGTGCATCCGAATCGCCGCAGCATCGTCAACCAGCGCGAGATCGGCGAGGACACCGAATCCTACGAACGCGCGCTGGTCAGCTCCCTGCGCGAAGCGCCGGACGTGATCCTGATTGGCGAAATCCGCAAGCGCGACACCATGGAGGCGGCGATCCAGCTGGCCAACACCGGCCATCTGGCCCTGTCGACGCTGCACGCCAACAATGCTTATCAGGCCCTGCAACGCGTGGTGAACCTGTATCCGCCGGACCTGCGCGACCAGCTCTACATGGATCTCTCGATGACCCTGCGCGCGATCGTGTCGCAGCGACTCGTGCGTCGCAAGGACGGCCGGCGCTGCGCCGCGGTGGAGGTCATGATCAACACCCCGTACATTCAGGAACTGATACTCAACAAGCGGATCGACGAGGTGCGTGAAGCCATGGCGCAGTCTTCGGACCGTGGCATGCAGAGTTTCGACCAGTCGCTGTATGCCTTGTATCAAAGCGGCGCGATCGAACTCGAAGAAGCGCTGGAGAATGCCGATTCGCGCGCCAATCTCGAAGCCAAGATCAACTTCGGAGGCTGAATGAGCAGGATTGTCGCGTTTCCGAGCTTGGCGGCAAAGCGGATCGTCATGATGCCCTCGCCGGACATTCCGGCCGGTGAAACGCGCACGACGCGCAAGCTCTACCAATTCCGCATTGCGCGGTAGATCGTGCTGAGATTCGCGCTCCAGCGCCTGATCTACGCGATCCCCACCGTGCTGGTGCTGGCGACGCTGACCTTCTTCCTGATGCACGCCGCGCCGGGTGGGCCATTCGACCGCGAACGGGCCTTGGCGCCGCAGGTGCGCCAGCAGGTCGAAGCGGCCTATGACCTCGACAAGCCAGTGTGGCGGCAGTACCTGATCTATTTGGGGCGCCTGTCTCACGGTGATCTCGGGCCGTCTTTCCAGTACCCCGGATTCACAGTCAATGAACTGATCGCGAGCGGCTTCCCGGTCTCGCTGAAGCTGGGCGGGCTGGCGATGTTGCTGGCGCTGGCGGGCGGCGTCACGGTCGGGGCGTATGCCGCCCTGCGACAGAAGCGATTCGGCGACTATGCGTCGATGAGCCTGGCGATGACCGGGATCGCCCTGCCGAATTTCGTCATCGCCCCGTTGTTGGTCCTCTTTTTTGCGCTCGGTCTGGGCTGGCTGCCGGCCGGGGGGTGGGAAGCGGATCAATGGCAGGACATGGTGCTGCCGGTGGTGGCGCTGGCGCTGCCGCAGCTCGCCTACCTGGCGCGGCTGACGCGTGGCAGCATGGTCGAGGTGCTGCGCTCGGACTTCATCCGTACGGCCCGCGCCAAGGGCTTGCCGGAACGAACCGTGATCGCCCGGCATGCCTTGCGTCCGGCACTGATGCCGGTAGTGTCATATCTCGGGCCTGCCACCGCCGCGCTGATCACCGGCTCGGTGGTGATCGAACAGATTTTTTCGATACCGGGCCTGGGACGACATTTCATTCAGGGTGCGCTGAATCGCGACTACACCGTCGTCATGGGCGTGGTGATCTTCTATGGCGTGCTGATCGTGGCGCTGAATTTCATTGTGGACCTGAGCTATGGCGCGCTCGATCCGCGAGTGCGGCAGCGCTGATGGCAGCGCCAGCCACTCCTTTGGCACCCGCATCCGCGATCGGAAGTTCCGGGCCTTTGGCGTGGCGGCGTTTGAGTGAGCATCGCGCGGCGCTGGTGTCCCTGGTGTTGCTCGTGCTGATCGCCCTGAGCTGCATGATCGGGCCGTGGTTGCTGGAGTGGAGCTATGACGAACTCGACTTCGAGCACGTCAACACCGCCCCGGCGCCGGAGACCGGTCACTGGTTCGGCACCGACAGTGTCGGCCGCGACCTGCTGGCGCGCACGCTGCACGGCGGACGCATATCCTTGCTGGTCGGCATCGTCGCCACACTGGTTTCCCTGAGCGTGGGCGTGGTCTATGGCGCGGTGGCCGGTTATGCCGGTGGCCGCGTCGACAACCTGATGATGCGCGCCGTGGACATTCTCTACGCGCTGCCGTTCATGTTTCTGGTGATCTTGCTGATGGTGCTGTTCGGTCGTCACCTCGTGTTGATCTTCATCGCCATCGGCGCGATCAACTGGCTGGACATGGCGCGCATCGTCCGCGGTCAGACGCTGTCGCTGAAACACAAGGAATTCGTTGACGCGGCGCGCGTGGGCGGTGTCGGCCCGTACGGCATTCTGCGTCGTCATATCGTGCCGAATCTGATGGGCGTGGTCGTGGTGTACGTCACGCTGACGATTCCGCAGGTGATCCTGGTGGAATCGTTTCTCAGCTTTCTGGGGCTGGGTGTGCAGGAGCCCTCCACCAGTTGGGGCGCCCTGGTCAATGATGGTGCTGCCGACATGGAAACCGCGCCGTGGGCGCTGGCGTTTCCGGCCAGCTTTCTCGCGGTGACGCTGCTGTGCTTCAACTTTCTCGGCGACGGCCTGCGCGATGCGCTGGATCCCAAGGACCGGTAGCCGTGATGAATGGATCAAAAGCGGGATCTCGCGCAAAGATGCAAAGACACAAAGAACAGCGATCTTTAGAGACAGAAAAAGCTTTTGAAGCTTTTCCTTCGCGTCTTTGCGCCTTTGCGCGAGACCCGATGTTTCTCAAATGACACTTCTCCAGGTCCACGATCTGGGTGTGAGCTACTCGGCGCATGGCCGCGAGGTCTGCGCGGTCGATCGAGTCAGTTTCGAACTGGCGGCCGGCGAGGCGCTCGGCATCGTCGGTGAATCCGGGTCCGGCAAGTCGCAGACCGCGCTCGCGGTCATCGGTCTGCTGGGTACCGGCGCTCGCTGCACGGGACGCATCGAATTCGATGGGCAGTCCCTGCTCAACGCACGGCCGCGTCAGCTGGCGCGGATTCGCGGCGCCGAGATCGGCATGGTGTTCCAGGACCCGATGACCTCGCTCAACCCCTACCTGCGCATCGGGGCCCAGATTCAGGAGGTTCTGGGCCTGCACCGCGGCCTGCGTGGTCGCGCGGCGCGGGCCGAGGCCGAGCGCTGGCTGTCCACGGTGCAGATCACCGATGCGCGCCGCCGTCTGACGCAATATCCGCATGAACTCTCGGGCGGCATGCGTCAGCGCGTGATGATCGCAATGGCGCTGTGCTGCGGTCCGCGCCTGCTGATCGCGGACGAACCCACCACGGCGCTGGATGTCACGGTGCAGGCGCAAGTGCTGCGCCTGCTCGCCGAGCTGCAACGCGATCTGGGCTTGGCAACATTGCTGATTACGCACAACTTCGGCGTGGTGTCGGAGCTGTGCCAGCACGTTCTGGTGATGCACCACGGGATGGGGGTGGAGAGCGGCACCACCGAGCGCGTGCTGCACGCCCCGCAGGCCGAGTACACCCAGCGCCTGATCGCGGCGGTGCCGCGCTTGAGCGGGCCGGTGGTGGTTGGGTGAGGCGGCGGGTCTCGCGCAAAGGCGCAAAGACGCGAAGGAAAAGCTTCAAAAGCATTTTCTGCTTCTAACGGCCATGTCGCGAGCGGCACCCTGCAGAATGAATCGCCTGCGGTATGGTCGCCCCCTCACCCACCGCTCTCCTGCAAGCGGGCGAGGGTAGGTCGGCATCACGCCGCGCATGATTCACGTTAACGGACATGGCGGCGGAGGCACCCCGGAAAATGAATCCTCGGCCAGGCAGGCAGCCCTCTCCCCACCACCCGCTCCGCGGGCGGTCCTCCCCTCTCCCACGTCGTG